>DAOQTN010000346.1:0-3713 GCA_035340555.1 Anaerolineaceae bacterium
TTGAGCTTATCCCGGATATAGCCCAACTGAGCGGCCCGCAGCGCCCGGTTCATCTCAGGATGGTTGTGGTCTTGGAGACACCGCTGCGCCCATCCTGAGCGATTTTGAAGGTCATCCGGTGCCTGCCGTATACCGGATGGGTGGGATGCGGACTTGGAGATACGGTGTTGGGCTCCAGCCGGAGGAAGTCGGGGACCAGTCTTGCTGCCCACCGGGCAGGATGGATTATAATCTCCGCCATGAAGCGCCACCTCCTTGTCGTCACCATCGTCCTTTTCCTTCTGGCTGGATGCACCGCCACTCTGGGCGCGGGGTCGGCCCCAACGTCGACTTCAACCCCACCGCCAGCCGTTCCCACCCACACCCCCACGCCCTGGCCGTCTGCCACACCGCTGCCATCGCCAACGCCCTTTCCAGATCTGAAAATATTCATTGCGCCAAACATCCCCCCCGCGTTAATTGAACAAATTAAACTGGCCCCCCAAGCGAGCTATGTCACCGATCCGGCCCAGGCCAATTTGCGGCTGACCGGGGCCCGCGATGTTTGGAACAGCGCCACCTGGATCTATGCCCTGGCGGCGCCCTTCCCGACCGTTTTGGACGGCGTCAGCCTGAAAGAATTGCAGGCAGCCTGGCGGGGCCAGGGAGCCAAAGTATTGGGTGACCGCCCGCTTTGGATGACAGTGGAAACCCTGGCCACTTTCTCGGCCCAATGGGGGGCCCCGGCGGAGACGGCGGTGGCGGTTTTCCCGGCGGATGAGTTGCTGGAGCGGGCCTGGGATGCCGGCACGGCCTGGGTCATTCTCCCTTTTGAAGCCCTCGAGCCGCGCTGGAAGGTGCTGCGGGTGGATGGTCAGAGCCCCTATGACCAGGCTTTTGCACCGCGCCAGTACCCCCTGACGGTTTACTATGGATTGTACGGGGAGGAGGCTTTCATGACCGCACTGAAAGAACTGCCAACCCTGCCGGTGGAACTCCCGGCCACCAACCGCCGGGAGGATAAATTCACCGCCCTGATCCTGACCGGGACAACCGCCCTGGTGCGTCATACGGCGCTGCGCATGGAGGAGGAAGGGGTGTTGTATCCGGCAGTTCAAATTGGCGATTATCTCCGCTCGGCGGATTTGCTGCACATCAGCAACGAAGTCTCCTTTGACTCGAACTGCCCGCCCGCCAAGCCACTTTATACGGGAGCGCGCTTCTGTTCGGCGCCGGCCTACTGGGAACTGCTGGATTCCCTGGAAGTCGATCTGATCGAACTGACCGGCAATCACATGCTGGATTGGAAGTCGCCGCCATTTCTGGCCACGCTGGATCTTTACCGGGAACAGGGGGTGCCCTATTACGGCGGGGGCATTGATCTGACGGAAGCCCGGCGGCCGCTGTTGCTGGAACATCACAGCAACCGGCTGGCCTTTGTGGGCTGCAATGCGGCCGGCCCGGCCATGGTGCTGGCCGATGGGGACCGGCCCGGGGCGGCCGCCTGCGAGGATCTGGCCTGGCTAGCCGCCCAGGTCAGTGACCTGAAATCCCAGGGGTATCTGGTGGTGGTGACCTTTCAGGCGATTGAAGTGGACGATTACGCCCCATCCTCCGCCCAAACGGTCAATTTTGGCCGGATTGCCGCACTGGGTCCGGTGATTGTCTCCGGCAGCCAATCCCATTTTCCCCAGGGCATGGCTTTCCACGAGGCGACCTTCATCCATTACGGACTGGGCAACCTGTTCTTTGACCAGATGGACCGTGATCACCGCCGGGCCTTTATTGACCGGCACATCTTTTATGATGGCCGGTACCTGGGGGTGGAACTGGCCACCACCATGATGGAAGATTATGCCCAGCCGCGCTGGATGACCCCGGTGGAACGGGCCAAGCTGCTTGGTTTTGCTTTTGCCGCCAGCGACTGGAAAAATGCCATTGCCCCCCGCTGATTTGAGGGATTGTTTGTTGAGGATGTGTATTGGAAAGGCCGGTTTTGAGCTCATCCGCTGCCGCTGTTGGCTCCCCACCCGCCACCCTGCAAGGGTCGGCGGGTGCTGCGATGCCGGGGCAGCCTGGGAGGATGGGGGGCGGACCAGCTCTGGCCGGGATACCGAGGCCGACCAGCCGCCAGACTTCATGAACTGAAGGGTTTTACAATCATACCAGATGAAAACTATCCATCGCTGCCTGATCCTCCTGTTTTTACTTGCCGGTTGCACCGGGACACCGCCCACGCCGCCCCCTCCCCGGCCTTCACCGACGACCGGAGTCACCCCCAGTCCCACCGTACCGCCCACGCGGCAGCCCACCGCCAGCCTGGATCAACTCACCCTGGGAATTGACCCGGCCGTCCCGGTCCCGCTGGCGGATTTGTTTGTTGATTTTGCCGTCACGACCCGGGTGTCGGACAGCTCGGCAGCGGATTTCTGGCTGGGACCTGCAGCTGAAGATGCAGGCAGCTGCTGGATTTTTGCCCTGGTGGCCCCGTTTCCCACCGTTGTTGATGGGGTGTCCCTGGCCGAACTGCAGTCCGCCTGGCAGGGGCAGCCCCCGGTTGAATTTGCCGGGGAGCCCATTCTCCTCACGCCAGCCACCCGGCTGGCACTGGAAGCGCTCTGGGGGCCTCCGGCCGCGGGAGCCGTTCAGGAATTACCCGGAGAAACCGAGATCCGGGCCCAGGCCTGGCAGAACCGGCCGGCCTGGGCGGTGCTGCCTTTTGAGGCGTTGAACCCGGAGTGGAAGGTGCTGCGCCTTGATGATCAATCCCCGTATGACCCGGCCTTTGATCCCATGACCTATCCCCTGAAGGTTAATTTTTCCCTGCAGCTGAGTGAGGCTGCCCGGCAGGCCCTGCCGGGATTGGGACTGGTGCTCCCCACTCTGCCCGGGTCCAACCGGGATCCCGAAAAATTGACCATTGTGGTGGTCACCGGAACCACGGCCATTGTTCGCACCCTGGCGGCCCGGATCGATGAAAAGGGGATTGACTACCCGGCCGATTTGATCCGCGATTGGCTGATATCGGCGGACATCACCCACATCAGCAATGAATCCTCCTTCACCCCCGATTGCCCCGTCGCCCGCTGGACCAGCACCACCCGGATGTTTTGCAGCAGTCCGGAGCACGTGGCCCTGTTTCATGATGTTGGTGCCGATGTGATCGAGCTGTCGGGCAATCATCTGGGGGATTACGGTGCTGAACCGATCCGCTATACCCTGGAGTTGCTGGCTGCCGAGGGGTTTCTGACTTACGCCTCCGGCATTAATCAGGACGCCGCCCGCCAGGGAATCACCCTGGAACACCACGGCAACCGGATTGCCTTTATTGGCTGCAATGAGGCCGGTCCGGATTATGTTTGGGCGACCCCGACCCGCCCGGGGGCCGCCCAATGCGACATGGACTGGCTGGCACTGGAGGTCGAACGGTTAAGGACGGAGGGATATTTGCCCATCGTCACCTTCCAGTATCGCGAATCCCAAGGGACTCATCCGATGCCCTGGGAAATTCGTGATTTTCGCCGCATGGTGGATGCCGGGGCGGTGATTGTCAGCGGCAGTCAATCGCATGTTCCCATGACCATGGAATTCTATAATGGCGGCTTTGTCCACTACGGTCTCGGTAATCTGTTTTTTGATCAGATGACCGCCGAGAAATACCGGCAGGAGGTCATCGATCGGCACATATTTTATGACGGGGTCCACTTGGGCAGTGAGTTGCTGACCGCCTACCT
>DAOQTN010000347.1:0-3706 GCA_035340555.1 Anaerolineaceae bacterium
GGTAACCGAGCAGGGCCTGGATGCGGAGCAGATCCGCATAGGTGGTGGCATCGGCCCGGACCTGCTCATCCCAGGCCGCCTCGCTGCGCAGGTCCAGCCACTGCACGGCGGTGATGGCATAGACCTTGGTGGCCTCCGGTTCTGGATCGTATCCGGGAGCCGCTTCGCCGGCCAGGATGGTGCAGAGGTAGGTGCTGTGCGGGCCCCGCCGCCTGTCCGGTGGGGCCGGGTCATCCCAAAGGTGCCGGACAACCGCGACCGTCAATCCGGTTTCCTCCTGGATCTCCCGCCTCACGCACTCCTCGGCGGACTCGCCCGCCTCCCGCCCGCCGCCCGGCAGCAGCCAGTAGCTGCGCCCCCCGGGCCCATGTTCCTGATGCTTGATGAGGAGGATCTGGTCATCCCTCACGATGACCCCTTGATAACGTGCCACGCCCACCTCCTGAAACCGGGATTTTGATGAATGCGATGCGTTAATTATAGCAACAATTCCACCCGGCGGTGCGGACGGGAGGCACTGTCCCTCCCGTCCGGTGACCGGCCGCCGGGGGCCGTGAGGCGTGCAGAGCGTCAGGGTTTGATCGGCAGATAGAGATCAAACAGGGCGTCGGCGGGGGATTTGCCGGCTGCAAATAGCTCATCGCCTTCCAGGACGAAAACGTCCGGCGTCAGGGCCTCTTCCAGGCACTGACCGGCGCTCATCCGGTGGGGGCTGCTTTCCAGCCAGCGGACCAGGGCCTGCCAGGCGGGGCCGATCTCGCTCAGGCGGCAGCCTACCACGGCATAAAGCCCGCCGGGAAAATCGATCGGTGTGACCACCCCGTCGGGGGGGAAGACTTCACCGGGAAGCAGGCTCAGCCACTGTTCGTAGCCGTAATTCGGGCTGCCGGGGGTGGGATCGGGGTTGTTGAAGCCGAAGAACCGCCGCCCAGCCAGGGAAAGACCGCGCTCCTGCGCCCAGCCCAGCAGCTTCTTCCAGACCTGGGCCTCCGGTTCCGCCCCGAAACCGGAGGCGCTGACAAACCGCAGCGGGGGCAGCTGGATCAGGCGAACATTTGATTCTGTCATGGTATTTGCTCCTTCATCAGCAAAAAAATTCAGGTAATCGATTTGTCGCGACAACGATATGATACAATACCTTACCTGACATCTATTGTCAGGTATTATCTGAGGTTATGATTTTTGTGGGCGTTTGAACACTTCCCCGGGAGGCGCTATGCGGGCGGATCGACTGTTGGCCCTATTAATGCTGCTGCAAACCCGGTCGCCGATTCCGGCGGCCGACCTGGCGCGGGAGCTGGAGGTCTCGGAGCGGACCATCTACCGGGACATGGAAGCCCTCTCGGCTGCCGGCGTGCCAGTGTACACCAGCCGCGGGCCCGGCGGCGGCTGCTGCCTGGTGGCGGATTACCGCACCACCCTGACCGGGCTGACTGCGGCCGAGATCCGGGCGCTGTTCATGCTGAATGTCCCCGGACCGCTGGATGAGCTGGGCGTGAGTCATGAACTGAAGGGGGCGCTGCGCAAACTGTCCGCCGCGCTGCCCGCCGCCCAGGCCCTGGATGACGGACAAAGCCGCCAGCGGTTTTACCTGGATTCCAGCTGGTGGCCGCCGGTGGAGGGGGCCACCCAGCTGGATGTGCTGCGCCAGGCGGTCTGGTCGGACAGCTGGCTGCAGCTTCGTTTTCGCTCATTCATCAGCGGCGAAATTGAGTTGATGGTGGCGCCGCTGGGACTGGTCTCCAAGGCCGGCATCTGGTACCTGGTGTATCAATTTCAGGACCAGGTGCGTTCGCTGAAAGTCGAGCGGATTGTGCAGGCGGAAATCCTGCCCGGGACCTTCACCCGGCCGGCTGGGTTTGACTTGGGGACCTTCTGGCGGGACTGGTGCCAGGACATGGAGCAGGAAAACCGCCGCTATACGGTCGTCCTGCGGGCCGCCCCCGGGATCCGCCCCCGGCTGTTGCAGCATTTGGGTGGTCAGGCGCGCCAGGCTTTCGCAGACGCCGATCCGCCGGATGAGGCGGGCTGGATGCAGCTGGTCCTGGGATTTGACTCCCTGGTGTCGGCGCGGGACCGCCTGCTGTCCTACGGCAGCGCGGTCGAGGTGCTGGCGCCGGCAGCACTGCGGTTGAGCCTGCAGGATTTTGCCCGGCAGATTTTGACGGTGTATGCCGAGCCGTGAGTGCGGGTTGGGATGTTTGGGGTGCCCCGTTTTGGGACCGGTCTGGCGAGGTTTTTGGCGGGTTCGGCAGGTTCAGCGGGTTTGGCAGGTTTGGCGCATGAGTTGGGCGGCCTTGCGCAACTCTTTGGTGGGTTGGGGACGAAATTTTGCTCAGCCTGCGCTATAATGTCTGCAGGAGATGATCCCACCGACCGCTGTTTCATAACCCTTGTCGCACCCTTGTTGCGTCCCTGTCTCACCACCTGCTGTTCCACGACCCTGCCTCATCGACCCCTGTTCCACAACCCCCCTCATCAATCCCCATCCCAGCGACCCCTGACTTATGAACAACTTTCCCAGATCCCCCTGTCCCATTTGCACTCAACTGCGAGATGTGGAAACATCCTTCCACAAATACGACGCTCCCGAGTACGACCGCTCGCTGCCAGACGCCGCGGCTCAGTTGGAAATTTTACAGCCGCCCGGGGCGGCTGATGTTCAGGATCGCCACGTCCGCCGCTGTCCCAACTGTGGGGCGCTGTATGCCTACCGGACGTCTTATGAATATTTTGTCAACGGCAGTGAAGATGAGGAGGAACTGACCCGCCTGTCTGGGATGGATATGGCGCTCTACCACCTTGAGCAGGCCCGGGCGCTGGAGCTCTTGCGGCGAAAGATTGATGCGGCTGAAACTGCCGCCGGGGAGTGGGTGGATCTGGTCGATTGGACCCATCCTGTCCCTGAAGAGCAGGCGCAGGCCCTGGCGCAGGCCCTGTTGGTGAAGACGGAGCGGCTTGCGGTCGCCGCCACCCTTCGGCAGCAGCTGGTGGACTGGGTGGCGTATTATCGCCGGTCCTGTCCGGAGACGCTCGAAAAATGGGCCATTGCGCACCTGTGTGTTTGCACGCACTACTTTATTGACGTGAAGCACAAGCGGGGTGATGATGTTCGACTGGCCCAGGCTGTGGCTTACGCCACCCGGGCCGCCTGGGGCCGGTTGCTTGATGGCGGAGAGGTGTATGTCCCGATCAACACGAACTGGCTGGTGGACTATGAACGTTTGTTGGATAACGAATTGGATATTTGCTGAACCATGATCAAGAAATGGCTTCTCCGTATCCTTGGCATCCTGGCAGCCGTCCTGGTTGCAGTTGGGCTGGGGCGCGCCGGACTCGAGCAGCTGGCGATCCGCCCGATTGATGGGCGGCTGCACCCGGCGGCTGAGCTGGCCGGAGCCCCCCTGACCGTGACCACCGCCAATTTCCAGCTCCACTGGACCCCCGCCGGCGGCGGCCAGGTGGTGATCACCGGCCGGGATCAGCCGGAAAAGATTTTGTGGGCCAGTGTGCCCGGGGCGGGTTTTGTCGCCGCCGCCCGGGGACGGGAGACCGTCGGGGAAAACCGGGCCATGTTCACCTTTCGCGACGAGCTGGAGTTCACCTGCAAGCGTCAGACCCTGGCCGCGATCCAATCCCGCGGGGAGTCCATCGTGCTGGCAGGCACTCTTGAATGTGGCGCCGGTCAGCCGCCGGTTGACTACAC
>DAOQTN010000348.1:0-3698 GCA_035340555.1 Anaerolineaceae bacterium
CCGCTATATTCGCAGCGTGCACCGCCGTTTTGGCACGTTGCCCATGCGAACCTATCCCAACATGCTCCTGGGGGATTTTCTCAAATGGACGGCGGTCCTGCAATTGAAAAAAATCCGCCCTCTCTATTTTATGGACTACAATAAAAGTGAAGCCATGGCGCTGCTCAGTCGCGAGCTTGGCTGGGAGTGGTACGGCGGACACCATCTTGAAAACCGCTTCACCGCCTTCTGGCATACCTACTTCATGCCGCAGCGTTACGGCATTGATACTCGCCTGCTGGGTTATGCCGCTTTGGTGCGCTCCGGTCAGGCCAGCCGGGATCAGGCCCTGGAATGGGTGTCCCAGCCGCAGCCCTACGACCCGGAACTTGTCGAAATGGTCGTGAAACGGCTGGGGTATACCCGGGAGGAACTGGATCGCCTGATGCAGCAGCCCCACAAAACCTACCGCGACTATCCTTCCTACAAGAAAACCTTTGAGTTTCTCCGGCCACTGTTTTGGCTCCTCTACCGCCTGAACCGGGTGCCCAAGAGTTTTTATCTCAAGTACACCTTTCCGGATCCCCTTCCTGAGAGGCAGTCCTGATCGTGCGCATCTGTGTAGGCCTGACTGAAATTGCTGGAATTGCCGCGACCTACGCCGGCGGCTTCCGTCAACTGGGTCACGAGGTGTATTCCGTGGTGACCACCCGCAATCCGTATTACCTGGATGCCGCCTATGATTGTGTCATTGACGACTGGGTGGGCTGGACAGGAAAGGAAGTCGGCATGGCGGCCAAGGCGCGCCGGGCTCTGGCCCGGAGGCGGACACAAGTGCGAATTTTTGAGACACTGGAATCCCGAACAGATCTGTTTATTTTCCTGTTTGGCAGTTCGTTTCTGCCCGGTTACGCTGATTACCGTCGTATCTGCCGTTCCGGCGCCCGGCTGGTGTCGGTTTTTCTGGGCAGCGATATCCGTCACTGGTATCCTTTCCAGCAGGAAATGCAGGCTTTGGGTATGGAGGCTGAAGTCCGCCCCTTCATTGATGGCATTCGCGCGCGGGAGATTGAGGGGTTGGCGATCAAAAGACGCCGGGTGCAGGCTGCGGAACGGTACGCCAGCCTGATCCTCTCGCAGCCCGGCAATGGCCAGCTCCAGACGCGTCCCTACCGGCGCATGACCATCCCGCTGGATCTGTCGCAGTACCGGTGCCAGATCCCATTGCGGCGCCGTCCCCGTGTGCTGCATATTCCCAGTTGGCGCGTGGGCAAGGGGACTGCGGAAATCCTCGCGGCGGTTGAAGCCCTGCATGGGGCGGGGGTGGAATTTGACTTTCAATTGGTTGAAAATACACCCAATCGCCAGGTCCGGGAGATGCTGGCTGCGGCGGACATCGTGGTGGATGAACTCTACGCGGATACGGTGGGGGTGCTCTCCACCGAGGCGATGGCTTCCGGTTGTGTCGCGCTGGTGCACTACCCGACCAGTTATGCCGGGGTGGCACCGGACTGCCCGGCAGTCCATATCACTCAGGACACCCTGACTGACCGGCTACGGGAGGTCATCTTGGATCTGGAACTGCGCCAGCGCCTGGCCGCGGCCGGGCGGTTGTATGCGGAGGCCCACCATGACCACGTCGCGATTACCCGGCAAATTCTGGCCTGGCTTGAGCCGTCGGCTGATCCAGCGGGCGATCCGGCTGGCGCTCCAGCGGGCGATCCGGCTGGCGCTCCAGCGGGCGATCCGGCAGACAATCCGGCAGGCGATCCGGTGGGGGATTTCATTCCCACTTTTTACCAGCAGCTGAAGATTCCAGCCTGGGTGGGGGCCGAGGATCTCTCCCGGGTCCGGGCCGTCTGGCTGCAGCGGCTGCGGTTGTTGACTGGCGGGTAGGCGGAGAGGCGAATATGCTGCGTTCCCTCAGCCGGCTTTCGAGTGATACTGTCTATTACGGCCTGGCCAGTGCCCTGCAAAAACTGATTGGGCTGGTTTTATTCCCGGTATATGCCCGGCTGCTATCCAAGGCTGATTTTGGCATCCAGGATCTGATCCTGACGGCGACCACGATTGCCTTTACGATCCTGGCCCTGGGACTGAATAACGGCGTGGCGCGGGAGTATTATGAACTGGATGGGGCCGCTGCGCGCCGCAGCCTGCTGTCCACCTGGCTCTGGTTCCAGATCCTGGTGGCTGTCCCGGTTTGCGCCCTGCTGGCCGTCTTTGCCGGACCGATTTGTGATCTGATTTTTGACCAGCCTGAACTGGCTGGCTATTTTCGGATTGGCATTGCCACGGTGCCGTTCACCCTGTTGAACAATATTGTCGCCCTGACGTTGCGGCTGGATTTCAAGGCCCGCCAGTATGCGCTTCTGGCGGGGCTGGCTGCACTGGTGCAGATGCTGCTGACTATTTTTCTGGTGGCGGTTTTACGGCTGGGACTGGATGGAGTCTACTGGGCCCTCTGGCTGGGGGCTGTGGTCCAGGTGGTGATCGGTTTTGTGTTGACACGGGGAAATTTCAGCCGCCAGTTTGACCGCAGCTGGTTGCGGCCGATCCTGGCCTTCGGGTTGCCCATCGTCCCGGCTGGACTTGGCTTGTGGATTCTAAATTCATCCAACCGGTATTTTTTGGTGCGGCTGGGCACCCTGGAGGACATCGCCCTTCTGGGGGCCGGCACCCGGACCGGTTCCCTCGTCGGTTTTGTCGTCACGGCATTTATGACCGCCTGGCCCATGTTTGCCTTTTCCCTCCTCAAGGACCAGGAAGAGGCGCGCCGGGTGTACTCCGCTGTGTTGACTTATTTTCTGCTGATCACGCTGTCGGCGGCGGTTGCCCTGTCCCTCTTTTCCCGGGAGGTCATGATCCTGCTGGCCACCCGGGACTATCTGAATGCTGCCGGGTTGGTGCCCTGGGTGGCTCTGGCTGCGGTGGCCTGGGGGGCGGGCGATATTGTGGGCATGGGGTTTTCGATCGCCCGGAAAACCTATCACATCATCCTGGCCACTGCGCTCGGGGCGGCGGTGACGGCGGTCCTTAATCTTGGCCTGATTGGCCCCTTCGGCGCGCTGGGGGCGGTGCTGGCCTCACTGGCAGGAAATTTGGCGACGCTGGCTTACCTGTATTGGGCGGGACAGCGGTATTTCCGGGTGAACTATGATCGGAGCCGGATCGCTGTCCTGCTGGGTCTGGCGCTGGCGGTGATCGGCCTGGGTATTTTCTGGGACCGCCTGGGGGTGGAACCTGCCGGGGTGGTCATTTTGGGCAAGGCCACGCTGGCCCTGGTCTACCTGGGCGGCTTGTTTGCCTTCCGGTTGATCAAGCTGTCTGATCTGGAGGGGCTCTGGCAGCGGGTGCGCCTGGGCCGGACACAACCTGGTTCTGCTGGAGGAATGGACGATGAAACCCCACCACCTGCTGCGTAACGGTCTGACCCTGGTGGCACTGGCCTTGGGCCTGGCCGAGTGGACTGAACCCGGGCTCAGAAAGATCATCCGGGAATCCTACCGTCTGGTCAAAGGGTACGTGCCCAACGAGACCAGCATTGAAGAGGATCCGGATGGCGTTCCCTGGGTCAATTACGGACAATTTCAGGGCCAGTGGGTGGGCCGGCGGCGAAATCCAGTGACGGTCTGCCAGCGTGCTTTTGAACACGAGCAGGCCTGGCGGGCGGGCCAAACGGCGGCGAGGTCTAAATTTTTCAACTGCGCCACCTGGCT
>DAOQTN010000349.1:0-3697 GCA_035340555.1 Anaerolineaceae bacterium
CCGGGGGCAGCTGGCTCGGATCAAAGCCCAGCTGCCCGGCCATTTCAGCCGCCGCGGCCGGGTTGGCGAGCAGCTTTTCCAGCCCGGAAACCGCCAGCAAAGCCTGTCCGGTCCGGGTATTCAGCCACGCCAGTTCAGCCTCGTCAACTGCTTTCAGCAGGTACACTGGTTCATCTTCAAGCCCGGGGTAAACCGTCAGCTGTTGGGCATAATCCGGTGAGGATTGATCCACCAGCGTGTAATCCCCCAGCACCCGGGCCTGGTCAACGTCATCCAGGAACACCAGCAGCTGTTCCATCCGGCTCTGACGGATGGCCGCGGGGGCCGCGTTTTCAACGCCCCCCTGCTGAATGCCAACGTTGACAATCCGGGAGAGATAATCTGGCAGGGCCAGATCCGCGTTGGCCTGGATGAACAGCAGCACAACGGTGATCAGGATCATGGGCAGATAAGGTTTCAGGTATTTGAACAGTTTCAGCATGAATGTGGGGCTCCTTGAAAACAATCGACTGGATTGTTAATTCTTTCTACACTCAGGGGTTGCATCGGGATCAGAGGGACCCGGGGAAGCCGGGAGACCCGGGGACGCAGAGAGACCCGGGGAAACAGAAGGATCGAGGGAATCCAGGGAATCAGAGGAATCAGAGGAATCCGGACAGCCGGTGCCGCTGTTTCCTGGCCAGGGATCGTCAGGGTTGTCACAAAGCCGCCGCAGTAAAACCAGCCCCGCCTGCAACTGCTCCAGTTCTGTGGTGGATAGATCAGCCAGGCGTGCGGTCAGATCGGCCTCCATGCGGGCATGGGCGTCGGTAATCACCTGGCGTCCCGCCGGGGTGATCTCCACCTGGACCAGGCGGCGGTCATGTGTCACCTCCCGCCGCTGAACCCAACCGCGCTCGACAAAAGTCGCAATCGTCTTGGAAATGGTGGCCGGGGTGACCGCCTGGTGCTCCGCCAGTTCGCCCAGCGTATAGGAACGCCGGGACAGCAGGCCCAGGAGGCGGAAATGCGGTGGCTCCAGACCACTGGCTGCAGCCCGCATCCGGGCCGCGGTGTTGCGCATGACCAGCGGAATGGTATGCAGCACTTGATTGGCAACTTGACGTGCTTCGGACATGTTTCGTACTCCTAATATTTAGCAGTGCGAAATTATATCAAGATTATGCCCCCTGTCAAGGCATCGGATAATGATCCCTGTTCGCCCGCGGATTGCTGTTTAGATGAAATCGTCCCATCAGGTAAGTGGTGCGGCAACAAAGTTTTGACAAGGTGCTTGACAGTGCATCCCGCCAACAGCTAAAATCAGAGCATGTTTAGCCGTCAGACATGGGACGCAATTCAAAATCACCTGGCCTCAGCCCGGAAAGCGCGCCAGGCAGGCAACGAAGGCCGGGCCCGCGTCAGCGCCCGGCTGGCGGCAGCCGAGGCAGTGCGGGCCTACATCCAGCAGCAGGAGCCGCTGCTGGCCCTGCCCCGTCTCAGCGCTCATGATCTTCTGTCATGGCTGCGGGATCAACCGGATGCCCCCCGGGTAGCCCGGCAGGCGGCGGCAGCCCTGACCTGGCGGGTGGATACCCATTTCAATCTGCCCGCGGACATGGATTTACTTGTAGAAGCACAAAAACTGATTGATCTGTTGGAACAGGAGCAGAAGATGACCGATAAGGATGAAATCGTGATTTATGGCACCAGCTGGTGCGGCCATTCCCGCCGCTCACGCGGCATTTTTGACCAGAACGGCATCGCCTACCGCTGGGTCGACATCGATCAGGACATGGAAGGTCGCAAATTTGTGGAAAGTGTGAACCACGGCAACCGCAGTGTGCCCACCATTCTATTCCCGGACGGAACCACCCTGACTGAGCCGTCGGACATGGCCTTGCGTACCAAGCTCGGCTTGTCGGGTTAATGACGCGAGCGGCGGTAAAGCCAGGCAAAGAGCAGGCCCATCGCCGCGGCCCCCACCAGGGCAAACAGCGGCAGGTTGGGTGTGCGCATTTCCACGGCAGGTCCCGGCGACCGGTTGGTCAACTGCTGGTGCAAGTGCCCGACAAACACCGGATCAGGTTGAACCGGATACAGTGAACTGCGCAGGCTGTCTTCAAAAGCTTCCATTGACGATGCAGCTGGTCCCACGATCATCCCTCCTCGAAAACCGGGTATGCGACAATGCCGACAGCACCGCGCCCCAAATTGGCAGCCACCGGCAACGACAGCTGCGTGATCACCAGATCACGCACATTCAATGCCTGCCGGACTTTCTCCGTCAGAACCTGGGCGGCCTCAGGCGCTGCCGCATGCACCACAGCCAGATCCACCAGGCGGTCCTGGACTCGCGCCTGGGTTTGCTGGATGACCTGATCCAGGGATTGACTGCGGGTGCGCACCTTGCCGGACATCTGCAGCAGACCATCCCGCAGGATGATGATGGGTTTGATCCGCAGTAGCATCCCAACGGCAGATTTAAGGGCGGAAATGCGCCCACTCAGGTAGGCATAATACAGCGTATCCAGGGTGAAAATGATGCTCAATTGCTGCCGGGCCTGCTCAAGGTGTTTGATGATTTGCAGGATGGACCGGCCGGTGCGTTCCAGTCGCCGGGCCTCACGACACATGAATCCCAAGGCGGCTGAACCGGCCCCGGAGTCAAAGGTTGAAATCTTAAATTCAGCAGCCACCTCGCGGGCGGCCAGTTGAACCGCGGCAAAGGCCCCGGACATTTTACTGGCCAGGTGGATGGAAAGAATCTGATCCCCCGGCCCGGCAATCTGGCGATAAAATTCAGCGATCTGGGCCGGGGATGGCAGGGCGGTTTTCGGCGGCTTCTGTTGGGTTTCCACCAGGGTATAAAAATTATCCACGTTGACATTAACCCCTTCAACAAAGGTTTTATCCCCAATATGGATGTACAGTGGCAGGATGTCAATCTCATAGGCCTCCCGCCATTCGGCGGGCAGATCTGCCGCGCCATCGGTCACTATTCGCAACATATCATCCTCCGGACTTCTCCAATTGTTCCAGTTCCTCCCGCAGCGAAAGCAGGGTGCGGTGATAAAGGCTTTTGATGGCCCCTTCCGTGCGTCCCATGATGACGGCGATTTCAGCGTTGGACAACTGCTCCACAAACTTGAAGATGACCAGGTTCTGGCGTTCGGGGGTGAGTGAACGAATCGCCTTGAGCAGCAGTTCCATCTGCTGAGTCCGAACAATCGCCGACTCGGGATGCTCCACCGGCATTATCAGACGGGGATGGTCATCCAGCGGAACTTCCCGGCGGCGGCTGCGATCCCGGTGCCAGTTGGCGACAAGGTTATGCGCAATACGATACAACCAAGCCGCAAAAGGCACCCCCATCTGACGATAGTTGGGGATGTGGCGGGCCGCCCGCTGGAAGACGCGGGCTGTAAGGTCTTCGGCCTCGTGCGGGTTGCCGGTACGGTAGTAAATGTAGTTGTAAATCCGCGTGACGTAGCGTTCATACAACACGCCAAACGCGTCCAGATCGCCATCTGCGGCGCGCGTCAGGGCATCGGCATCGGTGAGTTCAGGCGCATCCAGGCTCATGGTACGATCTGTATACTTAAACCCACACAGGGGTGTCGGGTTGCGCTCATGGCATCGTCTCCGCTAGGGTACAGATGTCCAGCGCATCTGCTCATCCCGGACAGTCCCGTTTAGACTCATGAGATCACCTCTG
>DAOQTN010000350.1:0-2119 GCA_035340555.1 Anaerolineaceae bacterium
AAACTGGGCGCCGAAACCCACCGCCGGCTGCAGGTTCCTGCGCAGCTGGCCGCCCCCGTCGATTATGGAGCCTATTAAGATGACCTACTCAGCTTCCGAACTGATGACTGTCAATGCCGCCCGCCTGCTGCGGGATGGGGATGTGGTGTTTGTTGGCGTCGGGCTGCCCAACCTGGCCTGCAATCTGGCCCGGCGCACCCATGCCCCCAATCTTCTGATGATCTACGAGGCC
This sequence comes from Anaerolineaceae bacterium, assembly GCA_035340555.1. GTDB lineage: Bacteria > Chloroflexota > Anaerolineae > Anaerolineales > Anaerolineaceae > JAGOFZ01. The sequence continues at coordinate 233 of DAOQTN010000350.1, forward strand.
GGAGTGATCGGTGCCCGCCCCCAGCGGCTGCCGCTGTCCATTGGCGATCCGACCCTGGTCACCGGCGCCCTGGCGGTGTGCAGCATGTATGAGATCTTTGCACTCTACCTGCAGCGCGGCAACGTGGATGTGGGTTTCCTGGGCGGGGCCCAGATTGACCGCTTTGGCAATATCAACGCCACCGTTATCGGGGACTACGCCTATCCCAAAGTCCGGCTGCCCGGTTCGGGCGGCTCCCAGGAGATTGCGGCCTGGGCCAACCGCTGCTATATCATCACCCCGCACCAAAAACGCCGCTTCCCCGAGAAAGTCGATTTTGGCACCTCCGCCGGCTTTTTGGGCGGACGGACTCAGCGGGAGGCCGCGGGCGTGCGCGGCGGCGGCCCCCAGGCCGTGGTGACCGATCTGGGCATCCTGGAACCAGATGAAAACGGCGAGCTGATCCTCACCGCACTGCATCCGGGTGCCACGGCGGATCAAGCCCGCGCCAATACCGGCTGGGAACTGAAGGTCGCCCCCCGGTTGGCCGAGACTGAACCCCCCACCGAGTCCGAGCTCCACATCCTGCGGGAGGAGCTGGACCCCACGGGGATCTATCTCAAATAATCTGGTTCATATTTACCGGGGCGGATGCCGAATCCGCCCCGGTGCTTAATTGGATAGGAGCTGTCATGATAAATCCTCCCCTGGTTGAAGTTTTAATCGCTTTGCCGCTTTCCGAGGCGCTGCAAGAGCGCATTCGGACCTTGTCGCCCCGGTTGCACATCAGTTACCATCCTGCACTGAAGGTGGATGATGTGGATGACGCCGCCTGGCGGCGCTGCGAAGTGCTTTTCACAGACCGGGTCTGGCCCTCTCCCGAACAGGCTCCCAACCTGCGGTGGATCCAATTCTTCCTTTCCGGAGTTGATTTTGCCGCCAACGCGCCCATCCTGCATCGGCCGGATGTGATTGCCACCACGATGAGTGGGGCCTCCGCCCCCCAGGTGTCCGAATACATCCTGCTCATGCTGCTCGCCTTGGGGCACAAGATGGCAGACATGGCGGCCCTGCAGGCCCGCGCCGAATGGCCGCGGGACCGCTGGGAGCGGCTGGCCCCCAACGAACTGCGCGGCAGCACGGTGGGCTTTTTAAGCTACGGCAGCATTGCCCGTGAGGCCGCCCGCCTGCTGCAGCCCTGGGGGGTCAAGATCCTGGCTGTCAAGCGTGATGTGCTGCACCCGCAGGATACCGGCTATGTGGCCCCGGGCCTGGGCGATCCGGAAGGTGAACTGTTCACCCGGCTTTATCCGTATGAAGCCCTCGGTTCCATGCTCAAACTGTGTGATTATGTGGTCAACCTTCTGCCGCTGACCCCCGAGACCCGCGGCCTGATTGGCGCCCCCGAGTTGTCCCAGCTCAAGCCCACCGCCTGCTGGATCGAGGTTGGCCGCGGCGGCGTGGTCGATCAAGCCGCCCTGCTCAACGCCCTGCAGGAGCGCCGCATCGCCGGCGCCGCTTTTGACGTCTTCCCCGAGGAACCCCTGCCGGCCAATAACCCTCTTTGGCGGCTGCCGAATGTGATCATTTCTCCGCACGTGGCGGGCATCTCGCCGCATTATCATGACCGCGCCGTGGCGGTCTTTATCGAAAACCTGCAACGCTACCTTGCCGGCTCCACCTTGCTCAATCGCTTTGATCCGCAGCGAGGTTATTGATGGACGCCCTCACTTGATCCCCAACGGGGTTATTGATGGGCGCCCTCATTTGATCCCCAACGGGGTTATTGATGGGCGCCCTCATTTGGTCCCCAACGGGGTTATTGATGGGCGCCCTCATTTGATCCGCAGCGAGGTTATTGATGGGCGCCCTCATTTGGTCCCCAACGGGGTTATTGATGGGCGCCCT
>DAOQTN010000350.1:2219-3692 GCA_035340555.1 Anaerolineaceae bacterium
CATTTGATCCGCAGCGAGGTTATTGATGGGCGCCCCCTTTTGATTATCCCACCGGGAGCATTCCTGGTTACATGCCTGACCCCGCGAGGTTGTTGATTGACATGCTCATTTGACCTGATCCTGTTTGATCTGGGTAACACCCTGATCTACTCCACCCGGCACTGGCGGGATCTGTTTTTTCAATCGCACACCGCCTTGTGTCAGGCGCTTCTGGCCGCTGGCGTTCCCATTGAGCCGGAACGCTTTGCGGCACGTTTTCGCGCCCGCACCGCGGAGAACTTTGCGACCCGCGAAACCAGCCTGGTCGAGATAACCACAGCCCGGATTCTTCAAGAGACCCTGCAGCTTGAAGGCTTTGCCGCGGTTCCCGCCGCGACGCTCCACCAGGCGCTGGCGGCGATGTATGCCGTCACCCAGCAGAACTACCAGCTGGAGGCCGACACCCATGCGACCTTGACCACCCTGCGCCGCTCTGGCTGCCGTCTGGGGCTCATCTCCAATGCCGCGGATGCGGCTGACGTCAATACCCTGATTGACCGCGACAATTTGCGGCCCTACTTTGAACGGGTGTGGATTTCCGCCGAGGTGGGGGTGCGTAAACCGCACCCGCGTATCTTCCAGCAAGCCCTGGACCACTTCGGCGTTGCCCCGGCGCGCACCGCCATGGTGGGCGACAGCCTGACAGCTGACATCCAGGGTGCCCAAGGGGTGGGCATCACCGCCATCTGGCTCACCCGCCGGGCCGATTCGCCCGAAAATCGGGCAGTCCAGTCCCGGATCACGCCGGACCGGACGATTCCCACCCTGGCCGCGCTGTTGAAGGATTAATCCCGGGGCCGGTCCCAACCGCTTCTTTTGAGCCTCACCTTGTTGCTGCGGTCATTGGTCATCGGTCGTCGACCGGAAGCCGGTCAGCGGCCAGAAGCTGGTCAGCGGCCGGATGCCGGTCGTCTGCCACAAGCCGATCATCGGCCGGGGGCCGGTAATCGGCCAGATGCACCGCCAATGCCACCCGGGTGCGCCTTAAACGGATCCAGAGCAACATCGCCCCAGCCCCCACCAGCATGGCCAGCACGCCCACCAGCCCCGCTTCAGGTCCAAAATCCCCGCCCGTCCACAGCACCGGGCCCCCCTGCTGGATGGCGATAAAAGTTGTCCCCGGCGTTCCACCGCTCACCGGAAAACCAAACACATTTCCCTGGAAGAAATTCCAAGTCAGATGCAGCCCGATGGAGATCGCCAATTCACCCGTCAGGACATAGGGCAGTCCCAACAGCAGCCCGGCCAGCACCAGGTTCAGCGTACTCACCAGCGAAGCATGCTCGTTGCCCAGGTGCAGCAGCCCAAAGATCGCGGCTGAGGTGGCATAAGCCAGTAGCAAGGCCCCCTGCGGTTTCAGCCGCCGCCCGGCAAACCCCTCAGCCAGGTTCCGCAGCCAATAGCCGCGCGCCATGATCTCCTCTTCCAGGGCCA
>DAOQTN010000351.1:0-3687 GCA_035340555.1 Anaerolineaceae bacterium
GTTCCGCAGTGCGCTCAGCCAGTTTTTCTTCAGCCTCTTTCCTTTCAGTGACATCCCGGCAGACCGCCACCAGCCGGGTGACGGGCTGGTCATTTGATCCCATGACCGGCCTTACGGCAGCTTCCATCCAGAACTGACTGCCGTCCGCCTTGATGGCCCGAAATACGGCGGTGAATGGTTCTGTCTTCCCCATCAAGTGCTCCCGGGCTATGGCCATGAGGTTAGGCAAGTCATCCGGATGCACAAGCTCCAATCCATTTTGACGGGGCATTTCATCGGCCGATATCCCAAACAATATCCGACTGGAGGGTGTCGAAAATATCACCCCGCCTGCCAGATCGATGATGCTGATCAACTCACCGATATTATCCGCCAGCATCCGGTAATTTTCCTGGCTCGTTTCCAGTGCTTTCAGCACCGCCGTATTATGGAGGGTGGCTTCCAGGGTCAGGGCAGCAATCCGGCAGGCTTCAATTTCAGGGGCGGCCCATTGCCGTTCTTCATCGCTGTCTGAAAAACTGATCGCCCCCCAAAATTTTCCCTGATAAAAGATGGGTACCAGGAGATTGGATGAGAGCTGGAAAAAGTCCATGATCTTTTGCCAGCTCTCGGGCTGCTCTGAACGCCGCGAAATGACCACCTTGCCTTCAAACAATGGGGCCATACCCTCCGTCAGGGATGCCTGAATCTCTGTGCGTATTTCGGGAGACAATTCAGCCATCCGTTCCGGGACAATCGATTTGGGCCAGGGAATATAGGTTTCAAAGGGCAATAAATCGGTCGGGGCATTGGGGAACTGGATGACAGCGGCTTGCTGAATGTTCAGGGCTTTGCTCAGCTGTTCCAAAACTGCGGGCATTTCAGTCTGCCAATCGACATGGGATAGGAATCTGGTTGCGGCAAACCCCACGGCTTCCAGCACAGCCTCCCGCCGCTGCAGGGCGGCGGTGATTTGTTTGTGGGCATGAATGTCGGTGTGCGTGCCAACTATTTTTTTGGCCCGCCCCTTGTCATCCCAACCGACAATGCGGCCCCGATCCCGAATCCATAACCAGTCTCCATTCTTGCGACGTAGACGAATTTCGACTTCATAAAATGGCGCCCGCCCTTCGAGGTGGTCGGACATGGCCTTTTGGACGCCGGGCAAATCTTCCGGATGCGTCAGCTGTGACCAGTACTGCAGCCCGGCTGGAATTTCATCCATTTCGTAACCCAGCATTTTTGCCAGACTGCTGCTGATGTCCACCTGTCCCGTGGGAACATCCCATTCCCAATAACCATCCGTGCTTGATTCCAGGACCAATTTCAAGCGATCCTGGGTGTCCGCCAATTCCCGGGTCCGCTCCACCACCTGGTTTTCCAGGGCCGTCCGCCAGGCGACCAGCGTGTCTTCCGACTGCTTGGCCTGGCTGATGTCCACCATCACCCCTTGCAGTGACACAGGTTGTTTTTGTTCACTGAAAAGAATGTGAGCTTCATCGCGCACCCAGATCAGGCGGCCGTCTTTGGTGTACAGTCGATATTCCAGCTGATAGGGCTTGTGGTCAAGTTGGCTTTTTTCAAAGGTTGAGATGACCCGTTTGCGATCATCCGGGTGGATTTGATAACTCCAACGTTCGCCGTTATCCGACCATTCGGTTGGGGTGAATCCGGTCAAGGTTTCAATATGAGAACTGATGTAGATCGCCCGACTGCCTGGTTTCAGCGGTACGATATAGACAAAGGCCGGCAGTTGATCCACCAGGTCGGCAAACATTTGTTGGGAATTTTTGACTTCCGCGACAATCTGATCGTAATGTTTGGCAATAATCCAGCTGCCCACGGATAAAAGGAATAAAACCATCAGGGAGAACCACTCAAAATCAAACGGCACGGGGCTCTGAGATTGATATTTGAGGATATAGATGAGAATATAGGCGGCAATGGCAATGCTTCCGAGATAGATTGAGGCAACCGGTTTGATCAAGAAACTGGAGATCATCACCGGAACGACCAGGGTCAACACGGTATTGTTAAATGTATGATCATCCGGCGCTGTGAAGAAGACCATCAGGCCCATGATCAGAAAAATATAACTGGCCAACCGGGTCAATCCCCGGCGATTTAAAAACCAAAGACCCACCAGGACTGAAATGATGAGCAAGTCAGCCAACAGGTACAGTTTTGCTTCCGGGTATTTGTTTTCCAGCATTTCCCAAAAATTGACGCAGCCAATGATGACCATGGAGGCCAGGCCGGCAAGCAATAAATACTTCAGTAAACGATTGGGGTACCCCCCCATGTCTTGTTTGGCGAGACTGTCGCCTATGTTTTTAATGATTTTTTTCATGGCAAATTAAGAGTTGGATAGATGATACTGCTTTCCATTTTAGGCTATAAACAGCGGAAATTCAACCCATGCGAATACCTTGACTAATCCGCAATTCAAGACATAATTGAAACATCAGCAGGACCCTGATGCCTTTTGGCAGGGTGGTCAGATGCCAAACCCAATTTTCTCCATTCCCGAAGGAACTGCAATCATTTATGGACGACGCTTTACTTGGTAAATTAACCACCGGTGCACAAAACCTGGTCAAAACAGCAATGGACAAAAAGCAGCCATCCCATCCCCACCTGGGACTGTATCACTGGATGGCCGCCTTGATGGAACGCCACGCTCCCATGGCAGAGATGATGGCCCCGGGCATATTTGTGGCTGAGGTCACCCGGACGACCACTCAGAAGCTTGAGGAAAATGATCCCGGGCCTAAACTGGAGGCGGCCGCGGTTGTCAGCGAGGCCGTGACCCAGGCACAGCAGCGGGGAAAAATGCAGGCTTCAGAACGGGATGTGGTAGCCATCATTCTGACCCGTGCGGGTTATAAAGTGGCCGAATGGGGTTCCCTGCAACTTTATGGAACATCCCCGTCCCTCGAATCCGCCACCAGCACCGACCCGGACAAGGCGGGGCACACCACCTCCATTGCAACACCGGCTTTGGATAAATTTGGCCGGGATTTGACCCTGATGGCCCGGGAAGGCAAAATCAGCCCGATTATTGGCCGTCTGGATGAAATTCAAATGATGATTGAAACCCTCTGCCGCCGCAGCAAGCGGAATCCGGTACTGGTCGGCCCGGCAGGGGTGGGCAAAACCGCACTGGTTGAAGGCTTGGCGCAATTGATTGTCGCCGGCCAGGTTCCGGCGATTCTAAAAGATTACCGCATTATCGCCCTGCAACCCTCCGTCTTGGTGGCTGGCGCCAGCGTCAGCGGCGAACTCGAGAAACGGGTTCAGGCCGTGGTTCGGGAGGCTTCGCAGCCGGGCATCATCCTGTTCATTGACGAGATCCATTCCATCATGGGCGCCGGCGGCATGCTGGGCACCTCGGACATGGGCAGCCTCCTCAAACCTTCGCTGGCGCGCGGCGATATTGCCGTGATCGCGGCCACCACGGATGACGAATACCGGCGTTTCATTGAAAACGACGCGGCTTTGGAGCGGCGGTTTAATCCTGTGCGGGTTCATGAACTATCCCAGGAGGAGACGCTCCAGGTGATGCAGACTCTGCGGGACGAATTCACCAAGACCCATACCATATCCATTTCTGACGAAATTCTGACCTGGCTGGTGCAGTTTGGTGATCAGTACATGCGCAACCGGCATTTCCCGGACAAGGCGGTTGATTTGCTGGAGCAGTGTGTG
>DAOQTN010000352.1:0-3663 GCA_035340555.1 Anaerolineaceae bacterium
CGGCATCGGACTGCTGGGCGCGCTGGCGGGCACTTTGATCGGCACCCTGCTGCAGCACGGCTTGAACATCATCAGCCTGTCCATTCTGGGATCCCGGCTGCCGCTGAAAGACAGCCTGGCGCTGGTCACCCTGCCCAGTCTGCTGCTGAATTTATTGTTGGCGCTGCCGGTTTACACCATGATCACGGATATTGCCGGATGGGTTTATCCGGTGGAGTTGGAGACATGAGCACATCCAATGGTTTAAATAAGTCCCACATCGCCACCTGGCGGGTAGTGGTGATTTATGTTGCCCTGGCACTGGTTTTCAGTATTTATTCATACCGCCTGTTTAACCTGCAGGTTGTGGAGGGGGCAACCTACCGGGCCCAGGCGGAAGAAAACCGCACCCGGGTCATCAACGTTCAAACCACCCGGGGCTTGATTTACGATCGCAACAATTTTATTCTAGCCAGCAATGCCCCGTCCTACAATGTGGTCATCACCCCGGCTGAACTGCCGGGCAACCCGGTCCTGGTGATGAAGGCCTATCGGGAACTGTATGACTTCGATTACACCGAGGAGGCGGGAGCTGTGCAGGAGGTCTATCGTCAGCTCTCGGCGTTGATCGGGGTGCCTGTCACCACCCCCGAACTTTGGGATGAAGACGGCTTCATCCAAGACGTGCAGATTAAAAATTTTTCGCCCTGTTACAGCGATTTGGGCATCACCGAAATTGTCATCATTGGTGATACCAACGCACCCTACTCACCAATTGAAATCAAATGCAATATCGACGAACAAACCGCCATGATCATCCGCTCCAAATCCGCCGAGTTGCCCGGGGTCAGCATCGCCATTGAACCGGTGCGCGAGTACCCGACCGGCTGGCTGACCGCGGAGGTCATCGGTTTTTTGGGCCCGATTCCGGCGGCCGAGGAGGATTATTATGAGTCGCTGGGCTTTGTGCCTAATCGGGACAAGGTGGGCTATGCGGGGGTTGAATCCACCTTGCAGGACATCCTGAGCGGCATTAACGGTCAGCGGGTGGTTGAGGTTGATAACGCCGGTCAGATTCTGCGGGATATCGAAGCCCCGGTTGAGCCGATCCCTGGCAACAATGTGCGGCTGACCATTGACACCCGGCTGCAGACGGCTGCCAAGGAAATTCTGCTTGACGAGATGGAGAGCTGGAATAACTGGTTTGGCTATGAGCGGTACAACAACGGGGTCGTGATCGCCATGAACCCTCAGACGGGCGAGATACTGGCCCTGGTGTCCTACCCCAGTTATGAAAATAACCGCCTGGCGCGGGTGATCCCGGCCTACTACTACAATCAACTTGCCTCCGACCCCCGCCGGCCGCTCTTTAATCACGCCATCTCCGCCGAACACCCCCCGGGTTCGGTGTTTAAAATGGCAGCGGCCATTGGTATTTTAAATGAAAACGTGGTCACCCCTGAACAGAAAATCTTCGACCCCGGGGTCATTGAAATTGAGGAACGCTATACCCCCAACGATCCCAACCCCGGCACCCGTGAATATGTTTGTTATACCTACAAGACCACCGGCGCCGGCCACGGGGATGTGGATTATCTGCACGGCATTGCCCTGTCCTGTGACGTGTATTTTTACAAGGTCGGTGGCGGCTATGAGGATGAAGTCCCGGAAGGGCTGGGAATCTGGCGCCTGGGTGAGTATGCCCGCGCCCTGGGCTACGGCAGCCGCACCGGAATTGAACTGCCGGGTGAAGCGGCCGGCTTTATGCCGGATCCGACCTGGAAACGAATTTACAAATTCGAAAACTGGTCGACCGGGGATACCTACATCTCGACCATCGGCCAGGGCTATGTCACCTCGACCCCACTGCAGGTGTTGGTGTCGGTGGCCACCCTGGCCAACGACGGCAAACTGATGAAACCAACCCTGGTGCGGGAGGTCGTGGATGCGGAAGGCAATGTGATCAAGCCCTTTGCGCCGGTCGAGGTCTGGGACATTACCCAGGACCCCCTGATCCATGTTTATGATGAAAACTTCCTCCAAACTGATGAAAAGATCACCGTCCAGCCCTGGGTGATTGCAATGGCACAGCAGGGGATGCGGCTGGTGGTCACTGAAGGCACGGCCAGTGCCTATTTTGAAGGGTTTGACATCCCCGCAGCCGGAAAAACGGGCACGGCGGAATACTGTGATGATATTGCCAGTGCGCGCGATATCTGCAAGCCGGGTGCCTGGCCGGCGCATGCCTGGTACGTCGGTTATGCCCCGTTTGATAATCCCGAAATTGCCGTGGTGGCCTTTGTCTATAACGGTGATGAGGGCTCCAAGGTGGCGGCGCCCATTGTGCGGCGGGTCATGGAAGTCTATTTTGCCTTGAAGCAGGCCGATGCCGGACAGCAGCCCTGAGCCGGGTGTTTACTTAAGCAAACTTCAGGGTATCAGGGTATAATTCCCCCATTAATGACCTCAATGGATTGAATGAACCCGATGGATTGAATGAACCCGATGGATTGTGATATTCATGGATGCAGGCGTTAACCTTCAAATTAAAGGCGTGCGGGACGGGCTCCTGATCGCGGTGGGCGACGGCGAATGGCCGGCCGTCCTGGCGGCGATTCTGGATCACATTGATGCCCGCCAGGCTTTTTTTAAAGGCGCCCGCCTCACCCTGGAGGTCGGCAACCGGGTGCTGCACGCGGCTGAATTGGGCACGCTGCGGGACCGGCTCTCTGATCGGGGGGTCACCCTGTGGGCCATCCTCAGCAGTTCCCCGGTAACCGAGCAGACGGCCCAGGTTCTGGGATTGGCCACCCGCATCCATGCCCCCCGTCCGGGGGAACGTGAGCGCGAGCGGGAACGGGAACGGGAACGTCCGGCAACCTTTCGCCCCTTGGACACCAATCTGGAAGGCGACAATGCGATCCTGGTCCAGCGCACCTTGCGGTCCGGTTTTCGCGTGGCCTCCCATGCCCATATTGTGGTTTTGGGGGACGTCAATCCGGGGGCCGAGGTGAGTGCCGGCGGCAACATCATCGTTTGGGGGCGGCTGCGCGGTAATATCCATGCCGGCATGGACGGCAATGAAAGTGCCGTCGTCTGTGCCCTGGAACTCATGCCCACCCAACTGCGCATCGCGGATATGGTGATCAGCCTGCCCGGCCGGCGTGGCAAACTTCAACCTGAAATGCTCAGCCTGCGCAATGGACAGGTTGTGATTGAACCTTGGAATCCCAAAGAGAAGTAGAGGGAGGCAAATGGCCGCACACGTTGTAACCATCTCATCCGGCAAGGGCGGTGTGGGCAAAACCACCACCACCGCCAATATCGCAGTCGCCCTGGCCATGGCCGGCCAGAAGGTGGCCTGCATTGATGCCGATATTGGTTTGCGCAACCTGGATCTGATCCTGGGCCTTGAAAACCGGATTGTCTATGACCTGGTGGACGTGGTGGAAGCGCGCTGCCGCATCCGGCAGGCCATGATTCGCGATAAGCGGCTGCCCGAACTGTACCTCATTCCGGCAGCCCAGACCCGGGATAAAAGTGCCGTTTCGCCCAGTGACATGGTGCGATTGTGCGATGAACTGCGCCAGGAAGTGGACTGGATTTTGATCGATTCGCCAGCCGGCATTGAGCGGGGTTTCCGCAATGCCATGGCCCCGGCGGATATTGTCATTGTGGTCACCA
>DAOQTN010000353.1:0-3662 GCA_035340555.1 Anaerolineaceae bacterium
AGCCAGCAGGACACTGATCCAATACAGCACCAGGAGCGGGGCCATCAGCAGGGCCATGTTGACCGGGTCGACGGTCGGGGTGATCAACCCGGCCAGGATGGCGACCACGACGGTGGCAATCCGCCAGTTTTTGACCAGCATTTTTGGGGTGATGATGCCCAGCCGGGCCATCAAAAAAACCACAATCGGGGTTTCAAAACCCAGCCCCATCCAGAAAAGCACGTTGGTGACAAATCCGAAATAATTGGAAACCGAGGGGGTGTTGGTGATGTTCAGGGCGCCCACCATGACCGGCACCGCGGCTGGCAGCATAACAAAATAGGTGAACGCCACGCCGCCCAGGAAAAGGAGGGTGGCTGCCGGAATGCCCACGAGGAGGATCTTTTTTTCACCCTTTTCCAGGGCTGGCGTCAGGAAAGCCAGAATCTGATACAGAATGATGGGGGAGGCCAGGATGACCCCGCCCAACAGGGAAACCTTCATGTAAACGGCAATGTTTTCCGTGACCTGAATTGCTTGCAGGTTCTGGGTGCCGCCGATGGGTTTGACCAGAATCTCCACCAGCCAGGGGGTCAGCGCCAGGCTGGTCAGGGTGGTGAGAACCAAAGCGCCCACTGCCACCAGCAGCCGCCGGCGGAGTTCCTCCAGGTGTCCCAAAAAGGTTAGTTCATTCGCCGACGGGCTCATTCGTCTGGTTTTGTTCCTGATCCATTTGGAATGGCCGGATGTTGGCCCCGGCCCCGGCCTCCCAACTGGTTGCCGGGTTGATCCGGGCCACATCAGCCAGAATGCTGCGGCGTTCCTCTCCAAATTCGTTCAGCTGGGTTTCTTTCATCAGTTCCTGGGGAACCTGCCGCAGTTCGCGCTCGGTCTCCCGGATGGACCGCCACAGGTCCGATTGCCGGATTTTCCGGCTGGCGGCAGCAATCCGGCGCGATAGAGCCACCATGTCCTTGGGTCCCATCACCACAAACAGGATGACCAGCACAAATGCCCATTCACCCAGGCCAAGCCCTAATATTTCCATTGACTCAGACCATCATTGCCGCGGGCTAATTTTCCAGGGTTTCATTTTGCGGCTTGGGGTTGTCTTCGGAGTGGTAGTCATCCCGGTCTTTCAAACCGTTCAAAAAGGCCGCAATGCTCTTGCCGAATTCCTTCGCATATTTTGCAATTCGTTCCGGGCCAAACAGCACCAGGATGATGGCCAGAACGATGAGAATCTCATAGCCTGAAAAGCGATACATGTCGTACTCCTTTATGACTTGCAATCTTTCTGGAGTGCAAGCAGCTCCCATGGCCCTCATTATACCCGATTGCACGCCCTCTGGCCGTTTTTTGACCCGTGGAAATCGTATATATTTGGTATACATTTCCGGTTTGAGGCCGGGCTGACGGTGTGACGGGCCGTCCCGGACATCCTCCGGCAGCCCTCGAACCGGACATCCCCCGGCGGGTGGCAAGTCCCGGGGCAAATCCTGGTGACAACTTGACAACTCCGGGACAACGCAATCTCAACCGATACAGGTATAATTCAGGGCACCATGTCTGAGTGTGATGTCCTCATTCTGGCCGATTATTTTTGTGATCTGGTCATCACCGACCTGCCGGAGCCACCACGGCTGGGCGCGGATATCTTTGGCGATGCCATGGAGATTGCACCCGGTGGTCCCTACATTCTGGCGGCCGGACTGCACCGTCTGGGGATCCGAGCGCTCTGGCAGGCGCGGCTGGGCAATGACCTCTTCAGTCAATTCATTGCGGCGGAGGCGCAGCGTGAAGGGCTGGACACGACCCTGTTTGAGCATTATGACCGGCCGCTGCGCAGCCTGTCGGTCTCCTTTTCGTTTGTTCAGGACCGTGGTTTCATCAGCTATGCGGACATCTTCCCCGAGTTGCGCCCCGAGGCTGCCCTGGCGGCCCACCATCCTGGCTGGGTGGTCAACATTCCCTTCAATGGGTCGCCGCGCAGTCGGCAGTTGGTGGACCTGGTTCACCAGCACGGCGGGCGGGTCTACATTGATTGCCAGGATACCGCCCTGACGTTGGCCGAGCCCGGTCTCAAAGACCTTCTTGGCGCGGTAGACATCTTTGCCCCCAATCGGAGCGAAGCCTGCCAGCTGACCGGTGAAGCTGACCCGCAAAAAGCGGCCGGCTGTCTGGCTCAATTTTGCCCGACCGTGATTGTCAAGTGTGGCCCGGACGGGGCGCTGGCCTGTTCCAAGGGACGAACCTGGCATTCATCCGCCCTGACGGTGACGGTCACGGACACCACCGGGGCGGGCGATTCTTTTAATGCCGGCTTTCTGGCGGCGGCGATCCGCGGTGAACCGTTTGAGGTGTGCCTGCGCTACGGCAACATTTGTGGTGGTCTGTCCACAACCCGCCGGGGCGGTGCCAGTGCGGCCCCTACACTGGCTCAGCTCAAGCAGTATTTACAGGAGTAAAAAACCATGAAACTGGCCTTGATCGGCGGCGGCGGTGTCCGCTCCCCTCTGTTTGTGATGACCCTGCTGCGCTGGCAGTCCCGGGTTGGTGTGAGCGAACTCTGTCTGCACGATGTGGATGCCCATAAATTGGAACTGCTCAGCGCCCTCTGCCGGACACTGCTCCGGCGGGCAGGTGACCCCTTCACCCTCACCGCGACGACCGATGCCCGCACCGCCCTGACCGGTGCCGATCATGTCGTGACGACCATCCGGGTGGGCTTTGAACAGGGGCGGGCCCAGGACGAACGCATCGCCCTGCGTCACGGCGTACTGGGACAGGAGACCACCGGTCCGGGTGGCTTTGCCATGGCGCTGCGGTCAATCCCGGCGATTTTGGGCTACGCCGAACTGTTGCGGCAAATCAATCCCGGGGCCTGGATGTACAACTTCACCAACCCCGCCGGCCTGGTCACCCAGGCTCTCCGGGATGCCGGTTATGACCGAACCATTGGCATTTGTGACGGCGCCAACCTGGCCCAGCAGGCGGTTGCCCACTGGGCCGGTGTCGATCCGGGGGCCATTCGGGCCGAGGTCTTTGGTCTCAATCACCTGTCCTGGTGCCGCCGGGCCTGGCTGGGTGCTGAGGATCTGCTGCCGCAGGCCCTGGCGGATGACCGCTTCCTCCAGGAGGCCCAGGGTGTCTTTGATCCGGCGCTGGTCCGTCAGCTGGGAATGTACCTCAATGAATATCTCTACTATTACTATCATGCCGAGCAGGCGCTGGCCGCGATATCCGGCGAAAGCCAAACCCGCGGCGAGGAAATCGTTGAACTCAACCAACGCCTGCTTTTGCAGCTGGGGGCGGTGGACCTGCAGCGTGATCCTGAAAAAGCCCTGCGCATTTTCTTTGGTTACGAAAAACGGCGCGGGGCCACCTACATGCATTACGCCCACGGCGGCCTGGAGATTGAAGCGGCCAACCGGCAGCCAACCTTTGATGCGGATATTCCTGCCGCGGCCGGGGAAGGGTATGCCGGTGTCGCGTTGTCCATCATTGCCGCCCTGCAGGGGGGCGATCCGATGGTGACCGCCCTCAATGTGCCCAACCAGGGCGCCATTGCCGGCATGGCGGCGGGCGATGTCGTGGAAGCCAGCTGCCGGGTGGATCGGACCGGGGTCCACATCCTGCCGGTGGGTGACATCCCGGCCCCCCAGTTGGGGTTGATGCAGTCC
>DAOQTN010000354.1:0-3656 GCA_035340555.1 Anaerolineaceae bacterium
AGGCCTGACGCAGAGCGGCCAGGTCGGGCGGGGATTGGAAGGGGGGGATTTTGAGTCGGTCTGCGACCTGATAGGTGATGTTGATCTGATCGCGGCCCACAAAGTTGGGGGTATGGACGTCGCGGATTTTGGGAGAGGTCATGGAGGGCTCGCTTTTCTGGTCTGCTCCGACGGTCCCGCTGGTACTGGAAGGCACAGACCGGTTTGGATATTTGGCTGGGTCTCAGCCGGGGATGGGCAGCGCTGGCTCAATTTGGTGCCGCGTCCTGCCTGAATACAGGACAGGTTTTGCTGGCGGTATCCATTGGGTCATGAGAAAATAATCGGAAACCAAGATTGTTGTTGAAGTTATCGGGGACGTTCCTGTTACGATACGCGCAGCGGGCGTTCCTACGATTGTTGTTCCACGCGCCGCCGCTTGCAGCCCAGCCCCATTGCACGGATGGGATCATCCGACAGCAACCTTTTTCTTCCACCCACCCAACAACCGTCCCACCTCCACCAGCATGACGGCGGCATGTTCATACTGGCCAGGGCTGATCATCTGCAAATCGCGGCAGAGCCGGATATGGGTGCGAATTTTATCCAATTCTGAATCAGCAGCCACCAGCCGGGCAGTGGGAGAGTCCTGGTGGGCCGCTTCAATCAGCAGGTTTTGAAAGCGGATGGCCTCCTGCTGTAAAACGCCCGCCATGACGAAGCGCTGGCTGCGGGGGAATTTCAGCGTCAGTGGAATGAGCCAGGCCACAAAATCATAGGTCTTGCTGAAGATTGGCGATTGAGTCATAACCCTCCGGGTAGAACAACCGAAGTGAGCAGCGCCTGGCGCAGGCCCCAGGTATCGGCATGTTGGACATGCGCAATCCAGCCCTGCACTGCGGCATCAAGCTGTGATCGGGAAATCTGTCCGGCGGCAACCTGCCGGCGCAGCCGGGCAAAGCGGCGCTGAAAGGCCACGCCATTGCGGCGCTTGAGCCGCCGGTGATCCGGGTAAAGCCGAAAGCCCAGGAAAGGGATGCCCGTATTGACCGGGTAGACGGCGGCGCGATTTTCGTGAAGCTGCAGGCGCAGCCCGGCCAGATACTGGATGATGGCCTGCCGCCAGGCGTGCAGTTCTGCTTTGGAATTGGAGAAGAGCAGGAAATCATCCACGTAGCGCAGGTAAGCCCTGCATTTGAGCTGGCGTTTGACAAACTGGTCGAGCGGGTTGAGATAGACATTGGCCCAGAACTGGCTGGTAAGATTGCCGATGGGCAATCCGGTTGGGCGCGCCGCAGACAGCAGATCATCCCCCGGGTAAAGCACTGCACCCTCCGGGTGGGCGTGAATGCCGGCACCCGAGTCAATGATGAGATTGCACAGCCAACCGACGGCCGGGTCGGTGATGAGGCGGGCGAGCTGCGCTTTGAGGATGGCATGGTCGATGCAGGGGAAAAAGTGGTTAATATCACACTGCAGGACATATGGATACCGGCGGGAGAACTGCTGGGCGCGGTCCAGGGCCGCGTGGGTGCCCTTGCCGACGCGGTTGGCGTAGCTGTCGAAGATGAAGCGGGCTTCAAAAATGGGTTCGATCACCTGGCAGAGGGCGTGATGCACCACCCGGTCTCGAAACGGGGCGGCCGAGATGCGCCGGGGTTTGGGGTCGCGAATGTCAAAGTGATGGTAGGGGCCGGGGCGGTAGGTTTGACCGGTCAGTTCGGCCTGCAGGGTCAGCAGGTTGTCTTCCAGGTCAAATTCAAATTCGGCCACGTCGGGTTTGCTGCGTTTGGCGCGAGCCGCCTGTTTGAAAGCCCGGTAGAGGTTTTCAAAACTGACAATGTCGGGATAGAGATGCTGATATGTTTTCACAGACAGGGCTTTATGAGGGGTACACAACAGTATTCAGTCACCAGCAGGCAGGATGCAGGAGGCTGGACGCAGAACTAGCCAGGAGAAAATAATCGGAAACCAAGATTGCTGTTGAAGAGACCGGGGACGAACCCGAGACGATACGCGCAGCGGGCGAGCCTACGATTGCCGCTCCACGCGCCGCCGCGGACGGTGCGCTCGCCTTCGGCCTCGGGCTGCTCCGCCTGGGTGGGGTCATAGGGGTAGGGCAGGTAAAGGCTGGCTGTCCATTCCAAAACATTGCCCAACTGGTCTTCGGCGCCGCCAGGGCCAACCCCACCCGCCGCCACATAGGCGCCGACCGGCGAGGGACGCATCAGGCGGCCTTCGAGGGTGTTGGCATGGTCGGCATTCCAGGCCGGGCCCCAGGGGTAGATGGGTACCTCTCCCTCAGCACCTCCCCTAAAGTGGGAGGAGGGCTCAGTAAACGTTTCCCCAGCCCCGCCCCTGAAGCGAGCGGCGAGATCGGCGGGGCTTTCGCCGGCGGCGTTTGTAAACAAGCGGGAGAGGCGTTCAGCAAAGGTTTCCCCGGCGGCATCATGACCAGGTGGGGAGGATTGGGGCGGGATCAGCCCGCGGGCGGCGGCTTCCCAGTAAGGTTCGGGGGGCAGGGCAAAGGTTTGGCCGCTGACGGCACTGAGCCAGGCGCAGTAGGCGCCGGCCTCAAACCAGGTGAGGCCGGTGACGGGCTGGGCGGGGTTGTTCCAGTTGGCGCGCTGCCAGAAGGCCGGCCGGGTGCGGGATTTGGTTGTATAATTTTTTGATAACCAGGCCACGAATTCTTCGCGCGTCAGTCCAGCAACATATTCCAGAGCCTTAATTTGATCAGGTGAATAGGTCCCGCTCAGTGTTTGCCGCCAGTTGGGGTCATCCTGCAAGGCCTGCCAGTTGTCCAATATCGTCTTCGTCTGTCCACCAGCCACCTCCTCGCCGCTCAACCAGCGGCGGGCCAGGTCGGTCTGCCACCAGGTTTGATCCTGGTAGCCGCCGGCGGCCATAAAACAGGCATACTCGGCATTGGTCACCGGGCGGCAGGCCATTTGGAAGGCCGGCAGGTCCAGATCGCGCGCCGGGACTTCATTTTTATAAGCCTCCGGGTCGTTCCGGCTGCCCAGGCGGTAACGCCCGGCCGGGAAGGGGATCATCTCCGGCAGGATGACGGTGACGCCGCTGCGGGTCTGCGGTGCGAGGCGGGGGTCGCCCAACTGGCCGAGGATTCCACCGGCTTGAATACGGGCGCGCAGGTGCATGGCCGGGGCATAGAGGTCGGTTTTCAAGTCCTGGCGGGTGGACTCCAGAAGCGTTGCGAGAACGGGGTCGGTTGTTTGCAGGCCGATGGACAGTTCACCCAGAACCTGGGGCTGCAGGGCGGTCAGGCCGGCTTCCAGCAGGGCCCGGCCAGCCAGGGCAGGGTTCACCCGGCGGACGGCTTCAATCAGGGCGGCGGGGTCGCCAGGGTGACAGCGACCACCGGGATGCTCATAGGGCAGAAGCTGTCCGGCCAGGCCAGCCGCCAGGATGGTGGCGACATCCCAATCCGTGGTGGGCGGCGGCGGCAGGGGATCCCATTCCCCCATATCTGCCGGGGGCATTTCGGTTATCAGCCGGGGTGCCTGCCAGCGGGAAGACAGGTCTTCGCCGGCGGCAAAGCGGCGCAGCAGTTCGAGGGCGGCAAAATATTCCTGCAGCAGATGATGATAAAACTTGACATCATCCTCCAATGCCGGGTCCAGCAGGGTGGCCTGGCGCCCCAGCCGGAAGAGGGT
>DAOQTN010000355.1:0-3652 GCA_035340555.1 Anaerolineaceae bacterium
CAGCCGGAGTTTCAGCCGCAGGGGCCTGCAGTCCGCTCAGCCAGTCGGGAGCCTCACCCGGGACGGGCTCGGCCGGAGTTTCAGCCGCAGGGGCCTGCAGTCCGCTCAGCCAGTCGGGGGCCTCACCCGGGACGGGCTCGGCCGGAGTTTCAGCAGCATCCAAACCATTGAGCCACTGGGATAGATCCGGGGGTTCGCCTCCGGCTTCAGCCGGGGCTTCAGCCGGGGAAGATCCTTCAGCGGATTTCAAGGCCTGAAGCCAGTCAGCCGAGTCGGCTGCGGCACTTTCTGCCGGGGCGGCCGGGCTTAAATCCCGCAGCCAATCCGGAACATCATCTGATGCTTCAGCCGGTGTCAGGTCCGGTTCAATGGGTTGGTTTTGCTGGTTTTCCTCCCGGATGCGCGCCAGCCAGTCCGGTGTCTCAGCCGCCGGCTCGGCAGGAGCTGCATCCATATCACCTCGCAGTTCCCGCAGCCAATCTGGTGTATCATCGCCAGAAGGTGGTGTTTCCATTATGACCTTCCCGCAAACTGGACAGACCTGCGCATCAGGCAGGAGCGGGGAACGACAATTGGGACAACGGTTATCTGCCATAGGGATCATCCACTATAAGGCCGGTCAGTGCCCATCAGAATTCGCAGTCCGGTTGTCAGACTGCCCAGGGCAATACCCAGCAGAATACCCCGTGCCCCAGCGACAGGCAGGAGGTTTACAAAATTGATCAGAGGACTTAGCAATGGAACGTTGCTGCCAAATGACAGCAGACCGCTTAAGATGATCAAAAAAACCACGGCGCTGATCACAAAGATCACCGCCATCAATCCTTTGCGGCGTTGCAAAAGCCGGAAACTGGCGTAAGCGAGACTGATCGCCAGCATGGCCATTAGACTGGATTCAATCGGCTGTTGAATGGCGGTCACCACGCGTTGATATTCCAGTTGACTGGGAACGCCCATAACCTTGGTCGCAATACCCGCCAGGAAAGTTCCCCAAAAAGCCAGCACCAGGAAAATGCTGTAAAAATCCCGGTTGCGTTTGTCACTGATCTTCCGCCAGTGGACACCGGTCAAGTTCAGGATCGCCACCAGTCCTGCAATTGCAGCCAGTGTAATAGCCCAATCGAGGATGAGGCTGCGGATCGGCCCGACAATGCTGTTTGGAATAAAATAACCAATCAGAACAATCAGACCAACAGCCATGGCAATGGCAGTGGATACAGGAGATCTCATAATAAGATCCTCAACAGTTTCAGCAATGCGCCCAAAATCATTGCCCCAATGACCACCAAGCGGAAAATATCCTGAACGCGTAAACTGGCTGTGTGGGCCGCCCCCGCCCGGAGATAGGCCGAGACAGCAAAGAGTTCCTCGCCAATCAAGGATTCACCGGCTGTGGCATAGAGTGCCGCCTGGGCTGGGAGCGAATCAGTCACCGCCAGGCTGAGGGCACCGCGCCGTTCAGCGGCTTCGGTGATCAGGGCAACTTCAGGACCGAAACTGCCAACCAGCAGATGGGTGGCCACATGTTCGGTTGAGGTCAGCGGCAGCGCCCCGGCAATATAAGAAATCGGGGTGGCCCCGCCCAGACGGCCGCGGTCCGGATCATATAATTCCGCAGCGTTGGCCAAGCGGTAAGATGCTTTGAGGGTGTCCTGGCTGAGGATGGCCAAAACCCCGTCCCCGCTGGTGGCAATAGGCGGGCGATCCCCCAGAGAATTCATGCGAGCAACCCGTTCGAGAGCCGCCAGGGCAGCCAGACTGGCGGCCCCATTGGCATTCGCCGGGCTGGATTTGCCCAGGGAAACATGCAACCGGGAACCCTCTTCCACCGAAAGGCCAATGGCACGGCGCAGGCGGCGAAATCCGGGAATATCGCGTAAATCACGGCCGCGCCGGGTTTTGCGGGGCAGAGAGAGCACCACCAGCAGGATCACACCTGCCACAACCAGCACCAGACCAGCAAATTCCAATCTCACGCTTTCACCTCCTGCCGCAGATAGGCTGCCAACGCCCGGCTCTGCTGGGGATTTTCCAAAGTTTCAGCGAATGCCTGCCAAGCCGTTGCAGAATGGGAGTTGAACAACGGGCCACCGGCATAGGCCAACTGGGCCATGATGACATTCAGAGGGCCACCAGCATCCAATAACGCTGCGGCGATTTCTTTCACCCCCCAACGTTGCAGGAATTGTGCCCAGATCACCCAGTGTGGATTTTCTCCTTGCATAATTGGAGTATAGCATAAAACACGAATCTTAAGGAACAGATTAAACAACCAAGCGCCAGAGCAGCTGGCCGCCACCGGACTGGCAATAATCAGCCAGGGCGGAGCGCATTTCGGTTTCCGAATCCCAAAATGACGACAACTGGGAACGGTAAGCCGCCACCGCCTCCTGCCAGACAGCCAGCGCGGCAGGGGTGATTTCAAATGATTGTCGTTGAATATTCCCTGGCAGCCGGGTGGCATGATGCGGGTCCGAGGCCGCATAGGGGTAATCAGCATAAAGCCAGAGTGGGGCGGCAATCTGTTCAGCCGCGCAGCGGACCATTTGATGGTCGCGATGGCTGCCCAGGGTGAGCGGAGCAACCAGTTGCGTTTGAGCGGTTAATAGGGCTGCCACTTCCGCGGCCACCTGTTTTGCCAGGATCAGATCGGCAGCACCGGGGGAGGCGAACAAATCTTCCCGGTCGGTAATCAACGGCGCCCCGGTCTGGGGGTTAAACCGGTAAATACAATCAGCATACGGGAAGTGCCGCCAGGCCGCGCCCAGTACCCGGCAGGCCTGTACATCCTCAGCCCGGCGTCCCGCCACGCTGTCCGGCCCGATTTGCCAGCGATCATGGAGCATTTGAGCAAATGGCGCCAGGGCGCCGGCTGGCGGATCTCCAGAGCAAATGGTCCAGATCTCAACCTGGTGTCCGGACTGGATTTGCTGCCAGATGATGCCGCCACAGGAGAGCACGGCATCATCCAGATGGGGGGAAAGATAAATCCACTGCATTCCTATGTTTTACCATAAAAATGATAAAGTCAACGACCACCGGCTAAAGCAGGTGGCTTGTAACTGCGCTCTGCCGCAATTCCGTGAGAACGGCTTTGGCTTCATCCCGCACCACGATTGGCGGATGGACTGCCGCCCGACGGGAAATATTCACCGCCGCGCTGTGGTCAGCCAGGCCAGCATACCCGCAAACCACACCGGAGAACCTGGATTGAGAAGGACGATTGGCTTTATCGATAAGACCACCAGCAGGGCAGGTGCAGCTCGTGTTCCGAGGATCGACCAGGAACACCGGCACGCCCACCCGTTTGGCTTTGCAGGTCACGCAGGAGCGAAGCGGAAAGAACGCCCAACGATGCCAGGTTGCCCGCCGAGAGCGACGAACCGTGACCCGCTCGCGTATTCCACCCAGGTCTTCCAGGGCAATCGCTCGATGGGTGTCTTTCGCTTGGGCAACCAGTTTCTGACGGATGCCGGGGTGGGTGTCTTGGGCAAAACGCCGTTCTTTTCCAGACCACCGTTTCAGTTTCCGTTTGGCAGACCGCGTGGGATTGGCTTGCAGTTTGGCCCGCAAGCGGCGGTGGCGCTGGCGCACGTTGTTGATCTGGCTGGCGGAGTGTCCCTGTCCGTCGCGGTCAACGGCAATGTGGGTA
>DAOQTN010000356.1:0-3633 GCA_035340555.1 Anaerolineaceae bacterium
CATTGCAAAGTCCGGAATGGCCGACCGGGTTTTTGTCCAGGAAGGGAATTTCCAGCAGGAGGATCTGGGTTCAGGTTATGATGTGGTCCTGGTATTCGGGGTTCTCAACGGCGAGCCGCCCGCCGGCCGGCCGGTGCTGATCCGCAAGGTCTTTAACGCGCTGAACCCTGGGGGCATCATCGTGCTGCGCGATGCCGTTTTGGAACCCGATCGGGCCGGACCACCTGAGGCGGCCATCTTTGCCCTGCAGATGCTCCTGGCCACCGACTCCGGCGGTCTGGATAGTCGCGCCGACTGGGATGCCTGGCTGCGCTCAGCTGGATTTTCACCCGCCCGGCCGCTGGTCCTGCCGGAATGCATCGGCGCGGACCTGGTGATCGCCACCCGGCCCCCAGGTTGAAAGGCGGGCGCCCCGCCCGGGGCTACGGGGCCGGCCGGCGCCAGGCCAGAAAAGCATTGACCAGGCGGCGGTTGAGCGCCAGATCGGGGTCGTCATGGGTCGTCAATTCGACGGTCACCGCGGCGATCCCCTGATCCACCGCCCAATCCACCAGCTGTCCGGTGTAGACACAGCTCGACCAGGGGGGCGGATACTGGTAACCGCTGGCTGCAGCCAGGCCGCGGGCCAGATCGTCCGCCGCGGGATCAAGGGTCTCATCCCCGGTGGCATAGATGGCACTCATCTGGCTGTGATAACTGACCAGGGCATCCACCTCATAATCCAGCAAAAACTGCGCCAGGGCCTGGGTCTCCGGCTCCGAGAAGGGCGCCGTTCCGCCGGTCAGCGTCACGGCACTGAAACAGCCCTCCAGTGGCCAGGTGGGTTGCCAGTTGGCGTCCCAGTTGCGGTTCAGATCCACGCCGTTGGCATTGGAGCGGCCGGCATACTGGCCCCAATAATTTTCATAGCCATCCGGGTTTAGATTGCGGAGGATATAGAGCGTGACGTCCGGGGGGACCAGCAGGGTCCCTTGATGGAAATCCTGGATCAAGCCCTCGACCAGATCCACCGTGTTCCATTCATATCCACCGTGGATGCCCCCCAAGATCAGCCGCACCACAGGCCCGCTGCCAAAACGCGTCACCCACAACGGCCGCCCCTCCACGGAATAACCGATGACAAACGGTTCGCCCTCCGGCGGACGGAGGATGATCGGCGTCGGCGTGATGGTCGGGGTGGCGGTCACGGTCGGGGTGGCGCTCGCCGTGGCTGTTGGCGTCGGGCTCAGCGTGGGGGTGGGCGGCAGACTCGTCGGGGTGGCACTGGGGGTGGCACTCTCCAGCCGGGTCGCCAGCGGCAAACTGCAGGCCGAGAGCGCCAGGGTCAACAGCCCCGCGCCCAGCAGCGCCAGCATCCGGGTCCCGGTTGGTGCCCGGGACCGGCCCCCGGCCCGCAGCCCTCGCGGGGACGGCTGGTTTATTTCTTGGGTTGAACGCATAGATAATATCCTTGTGAATCCGGCAGCAGTTCCGGATCCAGGCCTTCCTTGACGTAGCCGGTGATCTCATCGGTCGTATACATGATCGGGGCTCCAGGGTTGGTATTGGCCCGGTTGTACATGGAATTGGCTGGCACCCGCACCCGCCACCACCAGGCATCTTCACCACAGTATGGACCCCCCATAATTTCCAGGGTGGTTGTCCCGTCGGTCATGGGCAGCAGAAAAATAATATCCTCCCCATCGACGTCATCCCGCACCCGCAGCCGGTAAATGGTGCACACCTTGACCGTATCCCCGACTTTGACCCGCGGCCGCCAGGTCACTTGGGGACAGTGGGGCAAGGGGGTGGGCCCGGGCGTGCGGGTGCTGGTCGGGGTGCTGGTCGGGGTGATGGTGATGGGCTGCCAGGTGACGACCACGGGGGTCACCCCGCCCGGCGGGTTGTTGGGGTTTTGCGGCTGGGGCGTTGCCGAGATGGTCCGGGGGGGCTGGGGCGTCGGGCCGGATTCGGTTATCGGAACCGACAAGGTCAGGACCACCCCCTGACTCGGCGTGACCACCTGACCGGTGGCGCCGTCCAGGTTAAGGCGGGGCAGCAGCCAGAAAATACCACACGCCAGCAGCAGCACCAGGCCAAGCGCCAGCACAATGGCGACAATGACCCAAACCGGCACTTTTTTCCGGGGCGGCGGCTGAGACAGGGGCGGCTGAGACAGGGGTAGCTGGGACAGCGGTGCTTGGGACAGGGGTGGCTGGGACAGCGAGGGGCGTGACTGCTGTGGCAGTGGCGGCGGTGGCGGCGGCGGGGCAACCGTCAACGGTCGTCCGGTGATCGGACAAAAACAGGCACTGGGGGGATGCTGTTGACCACAATGCGGGCAGATCATTTGGGCTCCTGATCAGGATGTCAGTTCTTGGGTTGGGTGGGGTTCCGGCGGTCGGAGGTGACAGAAGCCGCCCTGATTGACCACCTGTCCTGATTGTACCAAAAGTTGAACCAAGCAAGGTCGATTTTCCACCCCCGCTTGCCGTCCCCGGCGGATTGGCCGTCCCCGGCGGGTTGGCTGTGCCCGGCGGGTTGGCCGGGCGGCGGTTGGGCGCGCAATCACTCGTTGACTTTGATCAACCCGCCGTAGCGGCTGTAAAAGTAAAAGAAACCGGGTTCAGCCGGGGCTGCGGCCACCCCCAAATAGCCATACCCCTGAAATTGGGGGGCCGCGTCGCGCCAGGTGAGACCGCCGTCCCGGCTCAGGTAAATGGCGTCCGCCGAGGCGGCCAGGAACCGGCTCGAACTGGCCGGATGCACCTGGACGGCCCGAATGGGCCAGGCCGCGGGTCCGACCGGGCTCCAGGAGGTGCCGCCATCCCGGCTGAGGTAGGCCCCGGCATCCGTCCCCGCCAGCAGCACGGCGGGATCAGCCGTTCCCTGACTGAGGGCATACACCGTTCGCCCCATCAAACCGGCGGCAGACGGGGACCAGGTTGCGCCATGATCAGCGGAAACAAGCAGCGACCCGGCAGCGGCGTCCCCGCCCAGCCAAACGCGCCCGGGGGTGGTTGGATCAAATTGGAAGGCGTAAACCGATCCCCCGCTGATCGTTGTGCCCACCCAGGTGGTGCCGTTCCAGCGCAGCACCCCCGAACCGGCGGTGCCCACCAGCACAACGCTGGACGAATGGGGCGACACCGCCCCGGTCAGAGCGGGGACCGGCACGGCCGCCGCCAGATTGTCTCGCCCGGCATCCTCCGGCTCGGCCCACACCGCGGCCAACGGTTCGGCGGGTTGGTAGGGCAGTGCATCCCAGGCCAGGGGGGCGGCGGCGAGGGGGTAGCCGGCGTTTTGGCCCACCCAACTGATCCCGCCGTCGGTTGAGCGGTAAATGCCGTCGGACAGGGTCAGCGCATAGAGCGTGTTGGGCTGGTTGGGATCGGCCGCCAGGCCCTGCACCAGGGGGGTGGGCAGACCCGTGCCGGCGGCAGCCCAGGTGGCCCCGCCATCGGTCGAGGTGACCACGCCCCAGCCGAACAGGGCGGCCAATAGATGTCCCGGTTGGGCCGGATCCGGCACCAGTCCGGTCACCGGGTAACCGTTGATCCCCCGGCAGATGGTGGCAAAACTTTCCCCGGCATCCACGCTCTGCTTGAGGCAGTCGGGGCCGTTGAATCCGCCGGCATACACCACCCCAGACCG
>DAOQTN010000357.1:0-3617 GCA_035340555.1 Anaerolineaceae bacterium
ACATAGGCCAGGCGGCGCGCCAGAGCGGTTGTGTCGGTGATGGCGGGGGCATTAGGGTTGTAGCCCACCCGCCCGCCGGGAAATTTCTTGGGCATGTTGGGGCTCTGCCATTTGCTCCATAGGCCGCCAAACAGTAAAATCATCCACTCAGTATTGAAGGTGGCAATCTTAATTTGAGGCATGGGAAATCGATCCTTTCTGATTCAGCAGGCGCTGTTTTTCATCTGATGAGAGAAATGCAGTTTGCAAAGCATTGCGCTGGGCCTGGCTGATTTGGGCCGGGCTCAAACCAGCCGCCGGAGCGGCAACTTCATATTCATAGTGTAGATCAATTCCACTGATTCCGGGGTCATCGGTGTTCAAACTGGCAAGGAGACCGCGTTCCAGAAAGACACGCAGCGGGTGAGAAGCATAATCGGACACGGTGGAGGTTTGAACATTACTGGTCAGGTTGGATTCGATGCCGATGCCAGAGCGCAGCAATTCATCCATCAAGACCGGGTCATCGATGGCGCGAACCGCATGACCTAAGCGGCTAGCGCCCAGGTGATGAACTGCCTGCCAGATGCTCGGCGCACCGGCAGATTCACCGGCATGGATTGTTATCTGCCAACCTGCTGAACGTGCCTGATGAATGTGCTCTACAAATAAATCGCCGGGCCAGTGGGCTTCATCGCCAGCCAGATCAAGGCCAACCAGCCGGGTTTTAAATTGCAACAAGGCATTCAATTCCTGCCAGGCAATTTGAGGGCCGTAGGTGCGGCTGAGAATGCCGATGAGGCCGACGCTGATGTTAAAATCACGCCGGGCTGCGGTAACGCCATCAATCACAGCTTCGACCACACCGGCCGGGTCCAGTTGATTGGCTTCGGCCATGAACCAGGGACTAAAGCGTAGTTCGATGTGATCAATGCCCTCGTGGGCGGCATCAGCCACATTCTCCCAGGCTACCCGCCGAACAGCGTCATAATTCACCAGGATTTTGGTGAACCACTCAAATTTTTCCAGAAAAGCCAGGACGCCCGGTTTTTGCCCGGTGACCTGGACGTAGGGGCGCAATCCTTCCAGATCGCGAGTGGGAAGGGGCAGATTGTATTTCAAGCCTAAATCGAGGATTGTCTCAAGCCGCACTGCACCATCCAGATGGCGGTGTAATTCAACGAGGGGATAATGCGGGTCAATGGGCATAAAGTCTCCTACTGGCTCAGAGATTACACGGGGTTTATTGCTGGGGGTACATATCAGGCGTGCATTCGCCAGACAAGGACAGCGGTAATGTAATGGTCAGCGTACATTGATCGTTGCCTTTCAGAAGGGTTTCGACGTGCTCGATCTTGACTGGCTGACCAAGGATACCCTCCCATAATCGGCGGTACCAGCCGGCTCCACAGAAGCAGAAGGTTGGGGAGAGACGGGCTGGAATTTCCTCGAGATAGGGATGCACAAACGAGCAGTGGCAGTAGGCTTTGCGGCGTTCAGCCGGAGTGGTAGCGTTTTCGTAGCCTTCCGGGTTGTAGGGGTTTTTGCGCATGTAAATGACATTGCCGCGGCGGATGGGCTTTTCGTACCAAAATTCATCCAGATACATTTCTCGCAGAACATCATCAAACTCGCCGTGTTCGTAAATCTCACGCAGATGGTCAATTCGTTCCTGGGGGAAGACATGCGCGCAATGAGATACCACCTGGCATTTCTGCTCATCATCTATGGGCAGGGCATCAAGGCGCTCTATGGCGCCCTGGATCCAATCTACATATTCAGTAAAAGAAGAGGATGGATTAATTGTGTCCACCCCGGACATGATCATTTGCCGCGCTTCTGATCCCAGGACTCTTTCGGCGCCTTCAGCCAGCAAGCGCTCCCATTCATGAAGGACAACCTGCACTTCGGTTTCGTTGTGATCCGGGTTGGACTCGTCCAGAACATTGTAGATTTCTCGACGGAACAGAGAGGTTGTGAAGGCGTGCGTGTCGAGATACGCATAAATCTTCAGCACGGTTTCCCGGATGGTCTGGTGTGAGCCGGTATGTATCATCGTCAGGATGGGGGCGGCTTCCAACAAACGCGTATGAATGTTGTTGGTTTCCACGGGCTGTGTCACGGGAAATGCCGCTTCGATGATTAAGCCGGTTTTGGCTGCGCCACCGTGAATAATCACCAAGGGGGCGCCAGAAATTACGTTTTGACAGGCTGATCGAAGGATGTTCAGTAACCCGGGAATCTCATCACGGGATTGGATGTGGGCATTGATGTATGCAATCTGAACAGGTTCGAGTTTTTTGTACAGAATGGGGTGTGTTTGCATCTGCATTTTCTCCCAGAAATAATTGCCACCGTTCTAGAATAGCAGAAAACGGGCGATAAAACAGCCCCCAATTTTGGCTAAAAATTGATGACGATTATGCGCCAGCCATCGCATGATACTGTGCCTGCAATTCAGGAATATCATGAGCAAACATGTATTCGGCAAACTCCAGATAGTCAAAGTCTAAAACTGTGGGTACCAAGCCGACCTGCTGCATCCCATGCTGGGCCAGGCCCCAGAAACCTGTGAAGAGCATCAACATGAACTTCATGCCCAGGAGGCGTTGGCGTTGAAAATCAGTTGGGGTGCCAAAATAAGAACCGAGCATCACTTCTTCCAGATCATGCGGGATGGGGCCTTCGCTATCGTGAGTATAGACAACAGTGGCAAGGTCATAGTAGATATCCCCCAGGCCCGAAAATTCCCAATCCAAAACTTTGATGGTGTGCGCTGATTCGATATACAGGTAATTGACGCAAACCAGATCATTATGACAAAAATGCCGCCAATCCGAAGAATCCATTTGTTGATCGTTTTCAATCGCGTGCATTGTTTCAAAAAATGCATCCAGACCGGAAGGCGGCGGCACGTTGTATTTCTGAGCGGTGTGCCAGAAAGAATTTACCCGTTGAAAGGGTGAAAAAGCAGCCCCATTGGCGGGCAAAGCATGAATCCGCTTAACCGTCTCGGTCAACAGGCGAACATTTTCTGGGGTCCGGTACTCATCAGGATTCCAATGGCGTCCCTCCACCCAGCGGGTGACCAGATGACCTTCAGGCAGCAGAAAAGCCACCACTTCCGGGCTAAGGTTAGCAGCCGCTGCGGACTGCAAAGCAGCCAGTTCATTCTGGCGGTTAATCCCCAGATGTTGGGTGTTGGGGCCGCTGATACGCAATACGAACTGCTCTCCGGCGGCTGTGATGCGGTAATTAGCATTTGTCAGTCCGGCAATACGTTCCACCTGTAAATTCTGAATACCTCGCCAGACTGGAATCCGGGCAATGATCTGTTGAACTGATTCGGGATCGCCGGTGGATGTCATTGAAAGATCCTTACATAACCGGTTTACGGCCCACCGCCACCAAAGTGGTGGCGCTGTGAAAGCCAATCTGGTGAATACGCTGACGTAACACCTCACCGCGGGACTGCAGGTCGGGGTGCCCGGAAGCGCGCTGGATGTAGCGATCGATCACGGCTTCAAGCTCAGCCGCGATTTCAGGAGATTTGGGGTCTTCGGTGGTATCCGAAAAGTCAAACAGGGAGACATCTTCCAGTTTTTGGGTGGCGAGCAGATCAATCAGTTTCTGGCGGG
>DAOQTN010000358.1:0-3612 GCA_035340555.1 Anaerolineaceae bacterium
CGGGGAAGGTGAAACGGGTCATCACCGGCGCCTGGACCGGCACCCGCTGGCTGACCGCGCCGGGGGTGAATTCCAGCCGGTGAATCGTGGCGGCCCCGGCTTGAACGCCGAGAAAATACGCCCCGCCCCAGGAATCCACGGCCACGAACCGGTGCGGCAGCAGTTCACCCAGTTCCAGCGGCACGCGGGCGGTGCCCAGGTGAACCCCGGTGGGCGAAAACTGCCACACCGTGGTTTCCACCTGAAATCCGGGGGCCTCCTGCAGCAGCTGCTCAACCAGGGCGTAATAATTGCCGGCTGCATCCACCGCGATCAGGGTGGCCGATCCCAGGATCTGCTCAACCGCAACCGCCAGGCTGATCACCGGCTGCCCATCAGCCTGGTGAACCAGCAGATTGCCGCGGTTGGGCCCACTGCGCACCGGTTTAACGTACAACTGCCGGCTGTTGTTGATCACCGTGACCGGCGCTCCCCCGGCGGCGGACACCACGGGGGCCACGGAGGCGGTCGTTCCGCCGGCCGCGACCGTCTCATCAGCCGGCGGAAGCACAATATCCTGCCGGTTGAGCAGCAGCCAGTGCACCTGGCCATCAGTGGTAACGGCCAGATGAGAACTCAACGCACCAACCTGGCGGGTGTCAAACGGGTAGGTGTTGACCACCCCGCCGGACAGATCCAGCTGCCAAACCACCCCCTGCACCCCGTCCAGCACATACAGGTGATCGGCTTGAAAGGCCAGATCGAAGGCGCCGGTTCCCTCAGGCAGGGGGATCAGGGTGTACTGATCCGCCGCCGGCTGGTACCGGATGATGCGGTTGTTGAGCGTATCCAGAATGAAGAATTCGCCCGCCGGCGAGACCGCCAGCGCCTGCGGGCCCTCCCCCAGAAAATCCGGCCGGGACGGCCGGATGCCCACCTGATCCGGCAGTTCACCCTGCGCCAGTTGGATAACGATGTCCGCGGTGTCCGCCTGTGTCGGGACAACCGGGCTGAAGCACAAACCGGAAGCCAGTGCCACCAGCAGTGCCAAACCGAAGATTCGCTGTTGTACCATGGAAAACCTCCCGTTCAACCATCCCATTCCGCCCATTGTGGCATCTCCGGTCCCCTGCCGGTGCCGGCTGATCCCTCCGGGATCAGTCCTTTTATATAGTAGCAGAAATCCGGCCCGCAGATGATTACAAATCTGCAAGCCCGTCCGACCGCCGTACTACTCCGGCCCAATGTCCGTCCGGCCCCATTCAGATCCGCTCCCCTTCCAGGCCTGGCCCCACGCGACTCCAGGCCCCGCCCGGCCGGCGTGCAGACCATTCCCAGTCCCACCCCGGCAAAATCAGGCCAGATCCCCGTAAGCCCCGATTGGTGTGCATCCCGCCGCTGCCACCAGCCCCCACACTGCAGTTCACCCCCACCCCCGCGATCGCACTGGGGTGGAACTCGCACGGCTTGGACCAGCCCGCCCCCGCCCCTGCGACCGCACCAGGACGGAACTTGCACGGCTTGGACCCGCCCGCCCCCGCGACCGCACCAGGACGGAATTTGCACACCTGGACCAGTTCACCGGACGGGTTCAACTCCACCCCTGCGGCCGCGCTGGTGGGCGGCGGGATCAACAACAGCCAGCCCCCGGAAGGTCAAATCCGGGGGCCGGGGATGGGGTTTGCAGTTGGATTTACAGCCGGGGCTGCAGCTGAGCCGGAACGACCGGCGACCGGCTTGGCAGTGATCCAATCCGGCCAGCTCAGACTGGCCGGATCAGATCAGCCCGGATCAGATCAATCCAGGTCAAACCGGTCGAGGTTCATAACCTTGTTCCAGGCGGCCACAAAGTCGTGAATGAATTTCTCCGGGGAGTCGGTGCAGGCGTAGACCTCCGCCAGAGCGCGCAGCTGGGAATTTGAGCCAAAGACCAGATCAATGCGCGTGCCGGTCCATTTCATTTCACCGGTGGCGCGGTCGTAGCCGGCAAAGATGTCCGCATCGTCTGCGGTCGGGCGCCATTCGGTGTGCATGTCCAGCAGGTTCACAAAAAAGTCGTTGGTCAGGGCCCCGGGCCGCCGGGTGAAGACCCCATGGCGGGTGCCGCCGAAATTCGTATCCAGGACGCGCAGTCCGCCCACCAGCACGGTCATTTCGGGGGCGCTCAGGGTCAACAGCTGGGCCCGGTCGATCAGCATTTCCTCGGCCGAGACCGCATAGCGGGCCTTCTGGTAATTGCGGAACCCATCCGCCTTTGGTTCCAGGGCGGCAAAGGAGACCGGATCTGTCTGCTCCTGACTGGCATCCATCCGTCCCGGCGTGAAGGGCACCGTTACATCGTAACCGGCATTGCGGGCGGCCTGTTCAACAGCCGCACCGCCCGCCAGAACAATCAGGTCGGCGAGTGAAATTTTCTTGCCGTCCGTCCGGGCGGTGTTGAAGTCGCGCCCAATGCCCTCCAGGGTGCTGAGGACCTTCGCCAATTGGGCGGGCTGGTTGACCTCCCAATCCCGCTGCGGGGCCAGGCGGATGCGGGCGCCATTGGCGCCGCCGCGCCGGTCAGAGCCGCGGAAGGTGGACGCTGCAGCCCAGGCGGTCGCGACCAATTCGGAAACCGACAGGCCCGAGGCCAGGATCCGGCCCTTGAGCTCCGCAATGTCAGCCGCCTCGACCAGTTGATGATCAACCGCCGGGATCGGATCCTGCCAGATGAATTCTTCAGCCGGCACATCCGGACCGAGGTAGCGGCTGCGTGGGCCCATGTCCCGGTGGGTCAGTTTGAACCAGGCCCGGGCAAAGGCTGCCGCAAACTGGTCGGGGTGTTCATAGAAACGGCGGGCAATCGGCTCATAGATCGGATCAAACCGCAGTGACAGATCGGCGGTGGTCATCATCGGGCGGTGCTTGCGGGACGGATCATGGGCGTCGGGGATCATGTGCTCCTCGCTCACGCCGGCCGCCAGCCACTGCCAGGCCCCGGCCGGGCTTTTGACCAGGGTCCATTCATAAGTGAACAGCATTTCCAGATAACCCATGTCCCAGCGGGTGGGATGGGGTTTCCAGGCGCCTTCGATGCCGCTGGTGGTGGTCTCGCCACCTTTGCCGGAGCCGTGGCGGTTATGCCAGCCCAGGCCCTGGGATTCAAGCGGGGCCGCTTCCGGCTCGGGGCCAACCAGTTTCGGGTTGCCGGCACCGTGGGCCTTGCCAAAGGTGTGGCCGCCGGCGATCAGGGCCACCGTCTCTTCATCATTCATGCCCATCCGGCCAAAGGTCTCGCGCACATCGCGCCCGGAGGCAACCGGATCGGGGGCCCCATTGGGGCCTTCCGGATTGACATAAATCAGACCCATTTGCACCGCCGCCAGGGGATTTTCCAGGTCCCGGTTACCCGAATAGCGCTGATCCCCCAGCCATTCATCCTCAGCGCCCCAGTAAATATCCTTCTCCGGTTCCCAAATGTCCTCCCGGCCGCCGGCAAAACCGAGGGTCTTGAACCCCATGGATTCCAGGGCCACGTTGCCGGCCAAAATCATCAGGTCCGCCCAGGAAATTTTCCGGCCATATTTTTGCTTGATCGGCCAGAGCAGCCGGCGGGCCTTGTCAAGATTGACGTTATCCGGCCAGCTGTTGAGC
>DAOQTN010000359.1:0-3611 GCA_035340555.1 Anaerolineaceae bacterium
TTCCACGGTACTGGGCCGGAATAGATAATTGGTGATCGGTTTGTTCATCATTGGTTGTAATTATAGCCCGAATTCCGAATTTTCAATTAAGACGGCGATTGTCGTTTATTTGTTCCGGCGTGTTCCGGCGTTGTAAAACCTGCAGGGGCTCGTTATAATCAAAGCGGTAACCCGATATTCCCCCAAGGAGTGCACATGAAATTTTTGAAGATTTTTTGGCTCGCGCCAGTTATCCTGCTGGTGCTGAGTGCCTGTGCCGCGCCTGTGGGCGAAGATGCCGCATCAGATGAGCGGGAAAGCTTGCCAACGGCATCCCCGCTGACATCCGGACTGCAAACGATTGGCGGTGTGGTCCTGGGCGGCGGCGACCAATCCCCCCCGGGCTTAATGGGGGGGCCGGTCACCTTCGTCTACCAGGTGCGTCTGGATGGTGGTGATGAGATCAACGTGACCTATACCACCCTGCCGCCCTCCCCGGCAGCTGATGCGCAGCCTCACCCCCGCCTCAGCTTCCATGCCGGCGTGATAACCATTGGCGATTACCTGACCGCCCGGGGCGATTATAACGCTGAAACCCGGACCCTGACCGTGGCGACTGCCGATGACTTTATTGAAACCTTTACTCAAAAACCCTAAGGAAAGCTAAGGAAAGCTAAGGAGAGCAATGATGAGAATAAAATGGTTTGTTGCAATTTTGTTTGCCTTGGTGCTGGCTGCGGGCACCGTCACCCTGGTTTCGGCGGCTCCCGCCGCCCCGGTTGAGATTACCCTGGTTCAACCGGATGGGTCAAGTTTTGCCGCCCGACAGTGGGGGGATGAGTGGTCCAACGGTTTTGAGACCGTCGACGGCTACACCATTATGCAGGCTGGGGATGGCTGGTGGGTCTACGCAACTGTGGATGCGAGCGGGGTCTTGGTTCCCTTGCAGGGCGATGCCGGCCGCCAGATCGTTGGGCAGGTTGTCCCCCCGGAAGCGGCCTGGGGGCTGCGCCCACCGGCCAACCGGCCGGATTTTATCAACACCCCCGAGCAAAGCGGGACTGAGGCGCATAATATTGGCACTCAACCGACCCTGGTGCTGCTGGCCAGCTTCTCAAATCGGGCCGGCACCTACCCGGCCGCGAATTTCGCCGCCAGCATGTTCGGCGCGTCCAACAGTGTGGCTGACTATTATCTGGACGCCTCTTTCAACCAACTGACCCTGGCCCCGGCCATTGAAAGTGACGGGACGGCGAACGATGGCGTTGTTGGCTGGTTGAACTTGGGGTACAACCACCCCAATACCGGCAGTAGCACCGGCAATGCCAACCAGCTGATTGTCAAGAATGCCCTGATTGCGGCGGATCCTTATGTCAATTACGCCAGTTATGACACCAACAGCGATGGGTATATCTCCATCAACGAACTGCACCTGGTGGTGATTGTGGCCGGGTACGAGGCTTCCTACAGCAATTCCACCCCCAGTGTCTGGGGACATCGTTGGAATTTGAACAATGTCACCCCGCCAACTCTGGATGGCAAGATTCTGGGAGACTATGGCCATAATGGCGGTTATGCCCAGTTTGGTGAAATCCACACCGATCATCAGGCGACCATTGGGATCATGGTTCATGAACTTGGTCACGACATCACCTGGCCGGATTTGTATGACACCGATGGGTCTTCCGACGGTGTCGGCTATTGGTCAATCATGGGCTCGGGCAACTGGAATTACACGGCCGGGAACTACTACGGCAACTCACCGGCCTTGCCGGATGCCTGGCTCAAATGGTATCAGGGGTGGATCACCCCGACCACGGTCAGCGGCACCTTGACGAATCAGTCTATTCCCCAGGCGGAGACCAACCCGACCGCCTTCCTGCTGCGGCCGAACCCGGGTGGGGTGGACTGGGAATTTGGCCTGCATTCCGGGGCGGGGGAATTCTTCCTGGTGGAAAACCGCCAACTGACCGGCTATGATGCCGGGTTGCCGGGCTGCGGCCTGCTCATCTGGCATATTGACGAATCTGTGACTTACACAAATTCCGCCAATGCCAATGAGTATCACCCGCTGGTGAAATTGATGCAGGCCGATGGTCTGGACGAACTGCTGAAGGGCGATTCGCAGGACAGCGAGCGGGGGGATGCCGGCGATCCCTTCCCGGGCTCGGCCAGCAATACGGCTTTCACCTACAGTTCCAACCCCAACAGCCGGTTGTACTCGGGTGCTGACAGCCTGGCCTCCGTCACGACCATCAGCGCCGGCTGTGCGGCCACCAAAACCGCCACCCTGACTTACGGTGGTTCGACTGCCCTGGCGAATATCTTCATGCCGGTTGTGGTCAAGAAGGTGCCTGCTGTTGCAGTTGATCCAATTCGCAACGGCACCTTTGAGGCCGGGGCGGATGGTAACTGGTCTCAATATTCCTCCGGTGGCTGGGATTTGATCACCCAGATCTTCCCGGGAACAGTGGCGCCGCATGGCGGCGTCTGGGCGGTCTGGCTGGGGGGGGCGGATAATGAGGTGGCCCAATTAACCCAATCAGCAGTATCAATGGCGGGAGTCCGCTATTTGCATTACTGGTATTGGATTGCCTCCGAGGATGCTTGCGGCTATGACTTTGCCCAGATATATGTGAACGGCGGTTTGCTGCAGCAAATGGATTTGTGTAGCAGCACCAGTACCGGGGGCTGGGTGCAGGGCAACCTGGACTTGAATGCCTATGCCGGCACCTCGATTACACTGGCCTTTGTTGTCACCACGGATGGCTCGTTGAACAGCAACTTCTTCCTGGATGATATCTCCATCGGCGCGACGGCAGCCTTGCAGCCGAATGAACCCCAGATGTGGTTTGCTGGAGCCAGCGCACCGCGCTAAAACCAGAATCAAAACGGATTGTACGCCAGGGCTCAAATCGATACGCAAACCGATACGCAAACCGATATGCAAACCGATATGCAAACCGGCGTATACACCGGAACGAAATATGATCTTGTGGAAGGGCGGCGCAAGCCGCCCTTCCGATTAAGGTCCCGAATTAAGGTCTCAAAAACCAATGGCGCGATATGCCACTTAATGAAGGAGCGCTGCGCGCCCCGTAAGACTGGAGGTTTGGATGAGAACTCGAGCTGGGATGATGACAATGGCCTTGGCGCTGCTGGTGCTAATGCTGCTGATCTCCGCCTGCACGCCCGTTTTAGGGTTGACCCAAACTACAACAGTTTTACTTCCCACTGCCACCACGCCGGTGGTTGCCCTCACTGCGTCACTGGAAAGCAAGACATCCACACCGGGTTACGAGTCGCCAATGATGCCCATCACACCCGAAAACACCGGCCGCTTGGTTGCTGTGGAAGTGCCGCTCCCGGCACTGGCCCAGGATCTGTACTGGGGGGCCTTCAACCAACTGCTGGTGCTGTGCCTGCCGGATGTGGAGAATAACACCGCCCTGGCGGCTTACGCTCTGTTTCCCCCCGCTCCCACCACCAGTGCTGAATACCCTGCGATACTCAGATTGCCGCCCAACTTGCTGGCCATCCCGCGCCATCCGATTGAATTGGCGTTGAACAATGGTAGTTCCGTGGTCACCATCAGCCTGGATGGGGCTCCCCTGCGCACCCTGGAGGTGGGG
>DAOQTN010000360.1:0-3597 GCA_035340555.1 Anaerolineaceae bacterium
GGTCTGGCATGGGTCTTAGAAAGCCTGCTCGGTGGGGCGCACCAGAACTTCATTGATGGCAGAACGCCAGGCGCGGGTAACGATGAAGACAATGATCTCAGCAATATCTTCTGACTCAAGTGGGGTGATGCCGGTAAAGGGCTTCATGGTCTGGTTGCGGGTTTCGGGATTCATATGGCTGTCCAGTTCAGTTTTGACCACGCCGGGTTCCACCACCGAGACGCGGACATGCCGTCCGGTGACTTCCTGCCGTAGCGATTCGGTGAAGGCGACCACCCCGAATTTCGTGGCGTTATAAACCCCCGCACCAATGCGGGCCCGGCGGCCAGCCACTGAACTGATATTGACAATGTCGGCCACCTGGCGGGGTGAATCGGCGGCAGCCTTTAGCAGGTGCGGCAGGGCGGCGTGGGACACATAGAGGAGGGCATTCAGGTTGATGGCAATCATGCGCTCCCATTCTTCCACCGGGGCGTTTTCTATCGTGCCCAGCAGCATGAGACCGGCATTATTGACCAGCGTATCCAACCGCCCCAGCTGCTGGATCGTTTGTTCCACGGCGGCAGTGGCGGCCTTCTGTTGGGTAATATCAGCCGCAATGACCAGGGCGGTGCCGCCCAGGGCGTTAATTTCAGCTGCCAGCCTTTCCAGGCGGTCTTTACGGCGGGCCACCAGGGCGACGGCAGCACCAGCAGCAGCCAGCTGGCGTGCCGTGGCTTCGCCAATCCCGCTGCTGGCACCCGTGACCAGGGCGACTGTTCTGTTAAGGTGATGTGACATGCTTTTTTCCTTCCTTGAATCAGGGTCAGATTCAGTATAGCACACCCAAGCGGTCTAAATCAGGGGGACACATTATCAGCCTATGCAGCCTATGCCTTGGGCAACTGATCGTGGTCGGGCAGCAAATCTTCTATCTGACGGATGTTTGGATTCAGGTAGCCTGAAAGCATGGTCAAAATCGTCAACAAGCCAAAAACGACCATCATCAGCGCCATGCCGGAACCCGGGTCCGTGCCCACCATCCAGCCAAACAGACCGGCCAGCCAGCCCGGGGACTGCATGGCAGGTTCCATCACATAATCGGCCAGCAGACCGCCCAGGACCGGGGTAAACGTGTCCGGGAGCCAGGTGAGCATGCGCCGGGCTGAAAAAACGCGGCCCTGCACATCCGGGGCAACCTTGGCCTGAAGGATGGCCTGACTGGTGGCAATACCGATATTTGAGCCAATACCGGCCACAAAAATAGCCGGTATCCAAACCGCAAGACTGCGTCCCAGACCAAAGATAACACTGCCGAAAAGACAGTAGCATATCCAGCCCAGCAGGGCGCCGTGGATCCGGCGCTTGGGGCCACCCCAGGTACTCATCAGCAGGGAGCCAACCGTCCACGAAATTGCCCCGGCTGTTTCCGCCGCGCCCAGAATCAGGCTGCTGTTGTCCGTGCGCAGCAGAATCATCGGCACATGAACGCTGTTTGGAAATCCGAGAAACAAGTTGGCAAAAAACAGCAGGATGACATAACCCCACAAGCTGGGCCGGGCAAAGATGTATTTAAACCCATAAGTGGCCTCATGCCAGAGACTGCCCTTTCCCGCCTGACCGTCAATGGTGCGGGTTGGTGGCGGGACATGCACCAGCATCAAGGCCCCGATTGCCAGCAGGAAGGTGGCAATGTCAATCAGCAGGATGCCGTTCAATTTAATGACGGGCAGCAAGGCCCCAGCCAGCAGGGGGGCGACCACGGCCGGCCCAGCCTGGACCAGGGACATCAGGCCGTTGGCCCGGCCGTACTGTTCCTTGGGGACCATGGTGGTGATGGCGGCGGAGTAGGCCGGCCACTGAAAGGCG
Organism: Anaerolineaceae bacterium; assembly: GCA_035340555.1. Taxonomy (GTDB): domain Bacteria; phylum Chloroflexota; class Anaerolineae; order Anaerolineales; family Anaerolineaceae; genus JAGOFZ01. The sequence goes on from DAOQTN010000360.1 coordinate 1,849, forward strand.
TTCCCAAGGCCAATCAGCATATTGACCACATAAAAATGCCAGACCTGCAAACTGTCCGTGGTCAACAAAATCAAAATGGCCACCGTTCCCAATCCGGCCGCCAAGTCACTGACCATCATCATCAGTTTGCGGTTGTAACGGTCGACCATGACACCGGCCAGTGGAATGATCAACAGGTAGGGCAGCGTGAAGGCAGTCTGCATGATGCCGAGGGATGTGGCGCTGCTGGTTTGCTGGAAAACCCAGATCGACAACGCGAACCCCGTCATGCTGGAGGCCAGGATTGAAACGGCTTGGCCCGCCAAAACAATTGTCAGGCCAATCATCCCGGAAGGGCGCTTTGAGGTGTTCGATATCGGTGTCATATTTACATTGCTTTGCGGTACCAGGTATCAACGCTGAAAGTCCGGTAGCCGAGTCTCTGATAGAGGGTGAAAGCGGCGCTTTCGTTTTCGGCATCCACGCCCAGTTCAGCTTCTGCCATCCCCTGGGCTTTCAAAGCCGCTAAACTATGCGCAATCAGCGCGCTGGCCAAACCCAGCCCGCGCCAGGGCGGGCGGACATAGACATGCTCGGTATAGCCGCGTTTTCTTTGCCGTGATTCGTTCTCCTGGGCGTCGATCCGGGTCAGGACCATCCCGGCCAGCTGGTCGCCCACCCAGGCTACCTGCCATAAATGCCGCTTTGGGGCGGCGTCTTCAAGCCAGGCTGGATATTTCTCTTCCAGCCAGTCTTCAGCCACATTTTCAAAAAGACCGGCATTCATCTCGCGCTGCGCCTCCCAAATGTAGTGCAGGTGTTGGGGTTCAACCGGGCGGATGTCAAAGCCTGCCGGAAGCGGAATATTGGGAACGTCGTTCAGTTGATACAACATATTGTTAAAGCGCCGCACAACTTGATAGCCGGCATTTTCAAGTACAGCCATCCAGGCCGTTTGCTGGTCGGAAGCCCAGGCCTGGAAATAACGCTGTGGCACAGCCGGATGTCCGGCTGCAAAGTGCCGCAGGCGGCGTTCGTTTTCGGCAACCATCTCGGACCAGTACGGGGAGGCGTGGTCGGCGGTGCGGTAATCCTGGCGTAAAAAGCTGATCTGATAATACAACCCATTATCCGCCCGGCTGGAATACCAGCCCAGACGGCTGTAGCCAATCGCGACAGCAGGTGAGGCGGCCAGGGCCGCAATGACAACCCCTTCGGTCGGGGTCAGCCCATCCATATGCGCCAGAGCGTGGGCAATATCTTCCAGGGTGATCAGGACCGGGTCATGGTCTGCCTGGCGGCTGTTGTGGTTAATCGCCAGCAGCAGGGGATAATCGCCTTCGTCCTGAAGTGTCCGAAATGTTAGCATTGACATGATCTGTCTCATTTTGTTTTGTGGGATAAGCCTCATTATACCTTTTCACAAACACCTGTTCCAAGTCAATTGCCGGCAGCCGGAAAAAGGTCGGCCAGCTGGTCGGCTTTTGACGATTGGAAAAGCCCGCCGCACTTATGTTAGAATTACAACCAATAAAACAGGAAGGAATGCAAGAAAGGAGTACAAAATGGAATATCGACATCTTGGACGCAGCGGCATCCGCGTCTCAGCCTTATCATTGGGATCATGGGTGACCTTCCACAATCAGGTGGATGTCAAAGCCGCAATCGAATCAATGGCGGCGGCCTACGATGCGGGCGTCAACTTTTTTGATAATGCAGAAATTTACGCGGGTGGAAAATCGGAAGAGGTGATGGGCGAGGCGCTGCGGC
>DAOQTN010000361.1:0-3597 GCA_035340555.1 Anaerolineaceae bacterium
CGCTGGTCGTGGCGCCCATCCTGGCAGCGATATTCCTTTAGGCACCCGGGGAAGACTCAGACGGAGGGGCTGAAGAATGAGGGCTGACAGTATGGGATTTGGAAAGCATCGGCCCGGATGAGACGCTCCAGCCGCGTATTTTTGGACGTTATGGCGGGCTTGGAGCGGATTCTACTGCCTGGGCCGGACGGAATGGCCCAAGACCGGGCAAACCGGGAGGGTGGAATTGGTTGACCCGGTGGCTTTGCGACACCTGCAGTGACGAATTGGTTGACCTGCTGGCTTTGCGACACCTGCAGTGACGAATTGGTTGACCTGCTGGCTTTGCGACCGCCCGCAGTGACGAATTGGTCCGGTCCTGACGTGGCCGGTGGGGGCTCAGGCCGCGGGCAAGCCCCCACCGGTATGTGTCCGTGTCCGGTGTATCCATCTTAATCACCAATCCATCCCAAATTCCTTTTGATCCAGGAAGCATCCCGATCATTCCCGCCCGAAAACTGGAACAGGATTTTCCCGGTGGATGGATCTATGATTTGATATTGATTTTCCGCATGGACCAACAGCTGCCGGGAGTCGGGTGACCAGGCCACGGGTGTTCCTGTCCCAACCGCCTGGAGGGAGGTCCCATCCCGGTTTATTTGCATGAGCGCTCGAGGTTCTAACCCGTATCCGGTCGAAAAAACAATTCTGGATCCATCGGGGGACCAGAGCATCTCACCAATTCCCTCCCCTGAAGTATCGGTAAAAATGGTACGGCTTGACTCGCCGGGGGTTGATAACTCAATTGAAAGCGTCCCGCCCCACATTTGAGGAACACACGCGAGCTGGCTGCCGTCGGGCGTCCAATCGGTGGAAAAGAGGTAAGTGGTGGTGATTGGTGGCGCGTTATCAACCGTACTTAAGATGGACGTCATGGAGCCAATTCCCGATCCGGCTCGATCACTGTGTGCTGCGAAAATTTTATTGCCATCGGGAGACACATCGATAGATATAATGGTTTCTTGTATAGTATCTAAAGCCGGGGTGATGGTGGACACGGCTCCGGTGGCCAGGTTAAGGATGCCAATGGCCGGCCGCGGCGTTTGGTAGGAGAACTGCTTTGAAAGAAAGGCAATCTCCCCGCCGCCGGGAAAAAAGTCATAGGAATAAACATCCGACAACATCGTTTGGGGCGTATTACTTCCAGGTGGAACCTGGAAAAGATTGCCGCTCTTTTCAGAAATGTAATCGTCGGGGTCCGCTCTGCCGCCCAGGAAATACAGGGACATCCGGTCTGGTGACCAGCGGGGCATCCAATAAATGTAACCGCCCCCCGCATCAAAGGTGATCTGTTCAGGTACCAGGCTTGTTCCATTCAAGATGTATACGTTGCCATCGGGGCCAATATAGGCGATTTCCCCCTCAAACAGCGGAGGTTCTGGCTGCGCCTCTGGTTCCACACCCCCCCCGGCTTCCTGGATGAGGTCTTGCTGGACCTGGTCAAGGGCGCTTTGAAGCTCCTGGGTGCTTTTGACGTCCTGATAAGTTCCGCCACCTGAGCTGGCAACGCAGCTCAACTGCTCCCGGGCCTGGCTGTCGACATTTAGCCCGATGACATACACCGTGAAACGCAGCCCAAGATCTTTCAATTCATTGACCGTGGCGCAGGGATCGCCGCCGCAGGTTTCCATGCCATCGCTGATCAGCACGATGGAGTTGACCCGGTCATCCCCAGGTGTAAAATCAGCCATGGCTTGCTGCAGGGCGCTGGCGATGGGGCTCATGCCCTGGGGCTGATAACCGGATAACCAGTTGACAATGGCGCCCAAATAACCGGGCTGGACCGGGGCAATCAATTCAATATCCTGGCAGCTGGCTGCCACGTCCTCCTGGTAGGCGACCCGGTGACCATAGACCCGCAGTCCCAGATTCGTCTCCGGGCGGTAAGTTTTCAGGTGACTGCTTAATAATGTAACCGCGGCGACCGACTTCAGCTCACCCGTGGGCAGGGGCTCCACCATGCTGCCGGAGGCGTCCAGGATATATTCCACATATAAGTTACTCGTATCCGGTTCCGCTGTGGTTTCCGAATTCGAATCCGGCGGGTTCTGTCCCCAATCGACCCGCCACAGGATGATGATCACCAACAGGGCGACCAGCAGGACCACTCCACCCGCCACCGGGATCCAGCGGCGGTTTGGGCGGCGTCCGGCCAGACCGCCCGGGTCGTTTACCGGGGTGGGCCGGTTGTGGATAGAACTGCCCTGGCCGGGATGGCCCGGGGTGGGATTATTGCGGCCGGGATTACTTTGGACCGGATTGAACCGGGCGGGAGCGGGGTCTGCTTTGGGGGTGCCGGCCGGCGGCGGCGTAAGAGGCGGGGCCAGGGGCGGGTGCGGCGGATTGGCGTGTGGCCGGGCCTGGTCCGGCCTGATGAGGACTGGTTGGGTCTGGGCGTTGATTGGTCCCGGGGCGGCGGCGGGATCGGTCTGAGGTCCGGCGGCCGGGGGGATGGGGTGGTCAAGTTCCTTCAGCATAAAGCGGGCCTCAAGGTTCTGAGGATCCAGCTTTTGCACCACATTCAGACACTTGCGCCGCCCGGCGGGATCGTCTGTCAACCGGGCCACCCAAAGCCAGGCCTCGATATTGCCCCTGTCCCGGCGGAGAACCTGATAAAAAATTTGGATGGCGTCCTGTTTTCTTTGGGCTTTGGTGGCGGCAATCCCTTGGGCAATTAAGGCGGCAATATCATGGTTTTCAGCTGGCTGGTTCATGGGTGGATTCCTTGTTGGATTTGCTGCAGCGCCTGGGTCAGTTCAGCATAATTCTGGATGCTAAAATATTGGCCGCCGCTTTCGGTTGACAGGCAGTCCAACTGGCTGTTCCCGCCCAGGTCCAGGACATCGATCGGCATCACAACCCCGGCGTCCCGATATTGGGTGACCGCCCAGATGCAGGGATCCTGGCCGCAGGTGTCGCCGCTGTCGGTAATCAACACCAGCCGCTTCTTTTGCTGGGGCCCGAAATCACCCAGGGCGGCATATAACGCCTCGGCCAGCGGCGTCAGACCGCGGGCTTCCGTCCGGCTCAGCAAAGCCGCAAAACCTTCGGGTTGGCTGACCGGTCCGGCCAGCAGCTGTGTATCCCGGCAGCTGGCAAGAGAATCGGCGGCGTTATACTGGCTGCCGAAGACCCGCAGAATAAAACCCACCCCGGCATCGGCTCCGGTAAAATTTGCCCAGTGATCCGCCAGCCCAACCTGGACCGCCTCCTGTTTGCTCTGGCCATCCCAGCTCTGCAGCATGCTGTTGGCACTGCTGACCAGATATTCAATGACCACGTCGCCGGCCCCCACCCTCTGCCCGGATCCGGTGGGATTGCCGCTGGTTTGAGCGCCTGTCGCGCCCGGGGGGTTGGTGAACAGGGCGGCCAACCCGATACCCAGTCCCATCAGGAGGAGAGCTGCTGGAATCAGGAATAACAGGCGCCGCTTGGCGGGCTGGCCGGCTTTTGGGGGTGTGGCTGCTGCCCCCGGCGGAGGGGATGGGCGTGGTTCGGTGGGAGCCACAATGGCTGCCGCCGGCTGCAGCCCGTTTTGCAGTTCCAGCAAAACCTGCC
>DAOQTN010000362.1:0-3573 GCA_035340555.1 Anaerolineaceae bacterium
TGGGGCCCCGCCCTGGTGCTGATGCTGGCGATCTTCCTTTTCTCCAACACCCCCTCCGAGGAGATCCCCAATCTGGGCGGCTGGGACCGGCTGGTCAAGAAGGGGGGACACATGCTGGGGTATGCCTTGTTGGCGCTCAGTCTGCTGCGGGGTTTGGGACGACAGACCGGCTGGCGCAGCCTGGGCCTGGCTTTGCTGGCTGCCGCGCTCTATGCCGCCAGCGATGAACTGCACCAGTCCTTTGTCCCGGGGCGGCACGCCGCCTGGCTGGATGTGGGCATCGACTCCCTGGGCGCGGCCATTGGACTTCTGTCCGCCCGGGGTTTTGCCGTGCTGCGGCGGTTGATTTTCTTCGGATTGACCGATTGATGCGGGAGGGGTGCTGACAAACGATCTATTTTGCGCGACACTCAATTTATCCCAATCGCTTTTTTCAATAGGAGACCGGCAGCATGTTGTCTGTGCGTCCTTTTCAAACTGATGATGATAACTGGCGGATTCGGGACTTTTTGCGCCAGGTGATGATTGCCAACCAGTGCCGTGAATTCAGCTGGTCGGTGGCCCGCTGGGATTACTGGTGGTGGTTTGCCAATCCCGATCTTGAAAAACATTCCCCCCAGGAAACGATATTTCTCTGGGAAACCTCTGACGGGCGGATTGCCGCGGTACTCAATCCCGAAGGGCATGGCCAGGTTTTTCTGCAGCGTCACCCTGATTATGCCAGCCCCGAGCTGGATGCTGAAATGATCGCCCTGGCGGAGGAGCACCTGATGGCCCCGGGCTCACCCGGCCGCCGGCAGCTGCAGATATTTGTTGATTCCCAGGACACGTCTGTCCAGGCCGTGCTGGCCCGGCGCGGTTTCAGCCGGGTGGTGCGGCCGGAGGAGCAGGAGCACCAGCACCGCCGCAGCCTGGATTTCCCCCTGCCCCCGCCGGCGACTGTGCCGGGGTACACCATTCGCGCCCTGGGGGACGGGCTCGAATTTCTGGAGCGGTGTTATGCGTCGGGGCTGGGTTTTCACCAGGATGACATCCAAGTGGCGCGTGATAACCGGGATCACCCGGAATGGTATCGGCACATTCAATCCGCCCCGCTTTACCGGCGGGATCTGGACCTGATTGCCGTCGCCCCGGATGGGTCGATTGCCTCGTTTTGCACCATTTGGTTTGATGATGTCTCCCGCACCGCATATTTTGAACCGGTGGCCACCGTGCCGGCCCACCGCCAGCGTGGCCTGGGCAAGGCCTTGATGATCACCGGTCTTCACCGTCTCAAGCGGATGGGCTGCAAGGTGGCCTTTGTGGGCGGCTACTCACCGGCGGCGAATGCGCTGTATTATTCCGTGATGGGGCCGGAGGTGGATATTTCTGAACCCTGGGAGAAAATCATCTAACCCTGCCCGCTCGCTCCCGGGGACACCACCTGACGTGGCCGAATCCCATTTGGCCTGGCTTGCTTGGTCTGGACTGGCACAGCCGGGAGCTGATGCTCACGTTGGAACTGACGGCTGGCTGGAGCGTCTGTATCAGGTCCGGCAGCAGCACAGGTGGCGGATCAAAGGCGTTTTGTGGTAGGATGGAGACGAGGCTGGACCATTTTTTATCAGCAGGAGGTCATGAATGATTCCCATTCGAGATTCAATTCCCACCCACCGGGTGCCGATTGTCAATTATGTGCTGATTGGCGTCAATTTGGTGGTGTTCATCCTGATGTGGCTGGCTGGCCCGGAGCAGAACAATCTGGTGTACCAGTTTGCCATGATTCCGGCGAATTTTAAAAATGGGATTGACCTGGGTGATGTTGGAGATATTTTTACCAGCATGTTCATGCATGCCGGGCTCGCTCATATTGCCGGAAACATGCTTTACTTGTGGATTTTTGGCGATAATATTGAAGATCGCCTGGGCAGTTTCAAATATCTGCTTTTTTACCTGGCCGGTGGTCTGGCCGCATCGCTGACCCATTTAATTTTTAACCCAAACTCCCAGATTCCAACGGTGGGAGCCAGTGGTGCCATTGCGGCGGTTTTGGGCGCCTATTTGATCATGTATCCAAAAAGCCGGATTGCCACATTCATTCCACTGGGCTTTTTCATGCGCCTGACGATGCTCCCGGCAGCCGTGGTTTTGGGCTTCTGGTTTGTGCTGCAGCTGTTTAACGGCGTTTTATCGATCGGAGCTGCCGATGTGGGCGGGGTGGCATTTTGGGCCCACATTGGCGGTTTTGTTGCCGGGGTGTTGATGGCGCTGCTGGCTCCGGGGCGACGCGGCGCTGATTATCAGCTGACCTGGTAGGCCGGCTGATCTGCCTGCCAGATGATTGCAAATCTGGCGGGCAGTATTTGGCTACGGACATAAGTTTAGGTCCGCCCTGGCGGGCGTACAATAACACCGTGAAATTCCACCCTTACAAAGTGGAATTTCATGGTGTTTTGCGTCTTTAAACCAGGCTTATCACACTTCCACCCTCACAGTGCGCGCACAGCAATTCTCAATATGATAATTTAAGGTAAGGGGGGAAAAACCTTGTCAAGGGGGAGCAGAAGGAATATCCTTGAGGCATGTATGAAAACTTAAAAGCAACGAAGATGATCCAGAGGTTGAGGCAGCGGTGCAACCAATTTCCCGATAAGCGGACGGGAGAAAACCGGCAGTATGAAATGGCGGATGCGGGGATGAGCGCTTTTTCGGTGTTTTTCACGCAAAGCCCATCCTTTTTATCACATCAGCGAGACATGCAGTTACGCAAAGGGCGAAGTAATGCGGAGCGCTTGTTCGATTTGGAGGAAATGCCCAGCGATAATCAGATACGCAATTTGCTCGATCCAGTCGATCCGGCCAATGTGAAAGGGATGTATCGCCATATTTTCGTAGAAATGGAAGACACTGGCCTCCTGGAGGGCTATCGATCCTACGGACAGCAGTTGCTGATCGCGGTGGACGGCACCGAATATTTTTCATCAAAGAAGATACACTGCGAGCAGTGCAATCAGCGCGTCTTGAATAATGGCGAAACGCGCTATTTTCATAGCGTTTTGACGCCGGTCATCGTACAACCGGGAAATGAGCATGTGCTGGCGTTGGAACCGGAGTTCATTGTTCCCCAAGATGGACAGGAAAAACAGGACTGCGAGATGAATGCCGCCAAGCGCTGGGTGGACCAGTATGGTGCGTTCTATGCCAGGCGTCATGCGACAATCTTGGGCGATGATTTATTTAGCCGATCCCCCTTCTGTCTGCAACTAAAAGGGGCACATTTGCACTTCATCCTGGTCTGCAAACCCGATTCGCACGTGGAATTGTATCAAACGGTAGCCTTTCTGGCGGCCAATCAGGTGTTGGGAAGTAAAGTGGTGCGGCGCTGGATGGGCAAGTATGCCGAGATCGATACCTATCGCTATACTAACCAGGTCGCCTTATATGCTACCCAAGAGGCGCCCTCCGTCAACTGGGTGGAACTGACCACGACCCGCGAAGATACTGGCGACACCCTCTACAAAAATGCCTGGATCAGCGACTTTGAGATCCGCGATACTTCCGTGGAGGCCATTGTGCGGGATGGGCGTGCCCGTT
>DAOQTN010000363.1:0-3566 GCA_035340555.1 Anaerolineaceae bacterium
ACGGCGAAGCCGGCTTCATTCCGACCCCGATCATCTTCCAGGTCGGTGCAGTGATCGCCCTGCTGGCCCTGATCCCCTTGTGGTTCATGGCCCGACCGGGCGGCCAACCGCAGCAGGAGCCGCATGCAGACGCTGCCGCTAAAATCGGTTGAAATCACCGCCGGCTTCTGGCACGACCGCCTGAGCGTCAATTCAACCGCGGCGCTGGTCCACCAATGGCAGCAGCTGGAGGCATCCGGCTGCATCCAAAATTTTGCCCTGGCCGCCGGTCAGGCGGAAGGCTTTCGCGAGGGGCTGTTTTTTGCCGATTCGGATGCCTACAAATGGCTGGAGGCCGCGGCCCGCACACTGGCTCACGGCGGCAGCCCCTGGCTGCAGTCCCGGGTGGACGACTTCATCGCCCTGCTGGCGGCGGCCCAGGAGGCGGATGGCTATTTGTACACCTATAACCAGCTGCATTTCCCCGGCCAGCGCTGGCAGAATCTGCAGCTGGAGCACGAATTCTACTGCCTGGGGCATTTGATCGAGGCCGGGGTTTCACATTTCAACGCCACCGGAAGCCTCCAGCTGCTCACCATCGCCCGCAAGGCCGCCGACCTGCTGGTGGCCACCTTCCTGGGGGCCGGCCCATGCCAGACCGATGGGCACGAAGAAATCGAGATCGCCCTGCTCCGGCTGCACGAAGCCACCGGAGACAGCCGCTACCGCGACCTGGCCGGACAGCTGCTTGAGCGGCGCGGCCGCATCCGGGGCTACGCCTGGCATTTTCTGCAGCAGTCCCTGGCCACCACCCGCCGGCTGAAAGCCCGGGACGCCCAGCGGGCGGCCTATGTCCGGCAGCATCCGCAGCACCACAAACCCCGGATGCCCTCCCGGCTGCTGCGCCGGGTGCCGGCCTGGCTGCCACTGCGGCTGGCCTGCAGCCTGCTGAGCGGCCAGTATGCCCAGCAAAACGCACCGCTGCGCCGGCAAATCCGCCCGGTCGGCCATGCGGTCCGCTTTACCTATCTGGCCGCCGCCGCCGCCCGACTGGTCCGGCTGACTGGCGCCCCCGGACCCGGGGAGTCGGGCACCCTGCCGGGCAACCTGCCGGACACCCTGCCGGGCACCCTGTCGGGCAGCCTGCCGGGCAGCCCGCCGGACACCCTGCCGGACGTCCTGGCCCAAGCCTGGGAGCACATGGTGACGCGGCGGATGTATGTCACCGGCGGGCTCGGCTCGCTGCCCCTGATTGAAGGATTTGGCCGGGATTACGAGCTCGATCCGGAACTGGCCTACGCCGAAACCTGTGCCGCCCTGGGCTGCCTGCAGTGGAACTGGGAGATGCTGCTGGGGACGGGCGAGGCCAAATATGCCGATTTGTTCGAATGGCAGCTGTACAACGCGGCCGCGGTATCCATGTCGCAGGATGGCTGTGCCTACTTTTACGACAATCCCCTCACTGCGCCGGCTGGCCTGGCGCGCCGCCCCTGGTATGACGTCCCCTGCTGCCCCTCCAACCTGTCACGGCTGTGGGCCGGGCTGGGCACCCACCTGTACAGCACAGCCGGGGATCAAATCCGGGTGGGCCAGTATATCAGCAGCCGCGCCGCACTGGCCCCCGGCATCTCCCTGGAACTGGAGTCCGGCCTGCCCTGGACGGGACGGATCCGGCTGCAGCTGGCGCTTGACACGCCGCGTCAGCTCACGCTGCAGCTGCGCCGGCCCTCCTGGGCCGGAGAAGTCCAGCTGCGGCTGAACGGCGCGCCGCTGGTGGTCGACCAGAACTCCCGGGGGGAGCCGGTGCCCACCGGCTGCGGCTATTCCCCGCAAGGCGCCGGCTGGCTGGCCAGCACCCGCCTCTGGCACCACCGGGACGTGCTTGAGCTCGACTTTTCCCTGCCGCTGCGGCTGCTGACACAGGACCGCCGGCTGCCCGGCTGCGGCGGGTTGGTGGCCCTGGCCCGGGGCCCGCTGGTCTACTGCCTGGAGCAGGTGGACAACCCGCAGCTTGGCCGGTTTCCTCCCGAAATCAAGACCGGGAGTTTGCGCGCCGAGGTCTCCCCGGCCCATTTTGGCGGCATCACCATTCTACGCGCCGAAACCCCCGCCGGGGAGCCGTTGGTGTTCATTCCCTATTTGTACTGGGCCAATCGGGGGTCCAGTCCCATGACCGTGTTTGTGAAAGGATCAAGCTGATGTCCGATACAAGTTCCTGGAAAATGGCCCCCACGCCCCTGGTGACCCGCTGGGCGGCGGCGGTGGACCCGGCCGCGCCGCTGCCGGAATACCCGCGCCCCCAGCTCACCCGGCCCGACTGGCAGAATTTGAACGGGCTGTGGGAGTACGCCATCACCCCGCTGCAGGCAAGCGCACCGGAGCAGTTTGACGGCCGCATTCTGGTCCCCTTTGCCATTGAATCAGCCCTGTCGGGGGTCGGGCACCGCCTGGCCCCGACGGAAACCCTGTGGTACCGGCGCGAGTTCGAGGTGCCCCGCGGCTGGCACGCCCGGCGGCTCTGGCTGCATTTTGGCGCCGTGGACTGGCACGCCCGCGTCTGGGTCAACGGTGAATGGGTGGGCGAGCATCTGGGGGGTTACCTGCCCTTCTCCTTTGACATCACCCCCCACGTCAACTGGCAGGGCGGCAACCGGCTGCTGATCGCCGTCCAGGACCCCGGTGATGCCGGGATGCAAGCCCACGGCAAACAGAGCCTGCACCCCCGCGGCATCTGGTACAGTGGTGTCTCCGGGATCTGGCAAACGGTCTGGCTGGAACCGACCCCGCCGCTGTGCATCCGCCGGATAAAAATGACCCCGGATATCCAAGCCGGCCAGCTCAACCTGGACGTCCTGGTGGACGGCTCCATCCCGGCCGACCTGCTGGTCGAGGCCACGGCGCTGGCGGAGGGCCGCCCGGCCGCCTTCGTGCGGGTCCGGGCCGGCGACCGGGTGGTGCTGAACCTGGCCGAACCCCGGCTGTGGAGCCCGGCGTCGCCTTTTCTCTATGAACTGCAGCTCCGGCTGATCCGCCAGGGGGAAACCCTGGATGAAGTCGGCAGTTATTTTGCCCTGCGCCAGTTTGATACCGGGCTCGACTCCCAGGGACAGCTGCGCTTCCGGCTGAATGGCGAGCCGATTTTCCTGTATGGGCCGCTGGATCAGGGCTACTTCCCCGACGGGCTTTACACCGCACCCACCGATGCAGCCCTGGTCTACGACATCGAGTACACCCAGGCCCTGGGCTGCAATATGATTCGCAAACACGTCAAGGTGGAGCCCGCCCGCTGGTATTACCACTGCGACCGGCTGGGGCTGATCGTCTGGCAGGACATGCCCAACGGCGGCCGGGCCATCGGCTCCACCCGCTCCATGCTGGCCATCGGCTTGGGCTACAACGAAAACGATACCCGGCCGTTGAAACGGCTGGGCCGGGCCGAGGCCGGAAACCGGGCGGATTTTGAAGCCGAACTGCACGAGCTGATCACCACGCTCTACAACGCCCCCTGCATCGCCGTCTGGGTGCCTTTCAATGAAGGCTGGGGACAGTATCAGAGCGCCCGGATTGCCGCCCTGGTCAAAGCCTGG
>DAOQTN010000364.1:0-3563 GCA_035340555.1 Anaerolineaceae bacterium
GAAGCTGCCGCCCTGGCCGTAAATGGCGCCGCTGCCGGAGGGGGCCGTGTTGCCGCTGATCAGGACATTGGTCAATTGGGCCGTGGCGTTCCACAGGAACATGGCCCCGCCGACCGAATCGGCCGAGTTGCCGATGAATTTGGAATCCGTGATCAGCGGGCCGGTGGTGGTATTAAAGCTGAGCCCGCCGCCGCCGTAGCCGGCATGGTTGCCGGAAAACAGGACCCGGGTCAGGGTGGCCTGCGCGCTCTGGGTGTACATGCCGCCGCCAAAACGGGAGGCATTGTTGTCAATGAACTGGACATCGGTCAGGACCGAACCGCCGGTGCCATCCTCCATACCGCCGCCGGTTTCAGCGGTATTGCCGGTGAAGGAGACATTGTTCAACGTCGCCCCGTCATAGGTCCCCAGGCCGCCGCCACTATCGAGGGCGGTGTTGTTGACAAAGTCGATATTGTTCAGCGTTACATTGCCGATGGTGAACAACCCCCCACCGCCGACATTCCCAGTGCCGCAGCTGACCGACAGCTCCCGGGAGTCGTTGGCCTCAAACAGGGCGTTGGTGATCGATCCCGGCGCCTGGCGAAAATAACCGGCGCCGCCCTGGCAGCCGGCATTGCCGATCACCGTGATGTCACTCAGTACCGGCGCCCCTTCCCAGAAATACCAGGCACCACCCGGGCCGTTGTCCTCCTCATTGCCCCGGAACACCAGGTTGCGCAGTGTGGGGGAGGCCTGGTAGCCGGTCAGCCCGGCCCCGACATCATAGGGGAAGGTACCGATGGTTTCATCGCCGAACCCGGCGGTGATGGTGAAGCCGTCCAGCACGGCGCTGGTGTTCACCGACCAGGCGGTGACGACGCGGTAGCTGTTGTCGTCGGATTCCGAGCGGGGGGTATCGGCCCAGTCCAGCATCACGCCGGCCGCATCGGTGGTGTCATCGCCGAGCAGATCCCCGCTCAGGATGGTCAGGTGGGCGTCGAAATCCCGCTGACTGCGCAGGGTCTCGGTGCCGGCGAAGCCGCCGTAAATTTCCACCCCGTTTTTCAGGTTGAAGGTGGCGTTGCGGTCGCTGCCGGTGGTGGGCTTGTACAGCCCCTCCGCCACCCAGATCTCCGTGCCGGCACCGGCTGCCGTCAGTGCCGATTGGAGCGAGGTGTAGGCATCGGTCCAGCTGGCGCCGGTGTTGGCCCCGGTGGCGTCCCGGTCCACATAAATGACGACCCCGGCGGTGACGACGGGGTCGGGGGCCGCCGGGGCGGCCTCTGCCGGGCTGACAGCCAGCAGACTGGCGGCCAGGGCCATCACCAGGGCGAGGGTGAGGCAGGTGCTGCGAAAAGATCGGACTTTCATGGGGTCTCCTTTTCCTTCAAAAGGGGCAGTGGGTTTCCGTCTCGGGGACGGAGGCGATTTCACCGCACCGGACCGGCTGGGAGCGGTGGGCGAGGGCCCGGGTGAGTGTCCGGGTGGGCGAAGGGATGGCGCCGCAGCCCGGATTGGGACACGGCGTAGGCATTTGCCATGATCTCCAATGTTTCCCCGTCGATTTTCAGCAGTCCCTAGATTTCAGCATCGTTCAGGTGGAAAGCCGATAATGCCGCTTCAGGATCACTGAGCAGCAGCTGCCGGAAGTCGGCATCCAGGATGGCCCGGCCGATAACCTGTTGGACGGAGTCGATGGACATGGGTGGGGTTGGATGTTGGAGCGCGGGGAAATTGAACAAATGCAGCCTGGAAATACCCGGACTGGTTTGATTCTACTGTCCTGGCATCCCTCTGGCTGTCCCCCGGGTGACATAAAAACTGTGCTGTTTGTTACAGTTACAGTTACAGATACAGTGACCGTGACAGATACAGATACAGTGACGGTGTACAGTGACAGTGATAGTGACAGTGATAGTGTACAGTGACGGTGACGGTGTACAGTGACGGTGACAGTGACGGTGACGGTGACAGTGTACAGTGATGGTGTACAGTGACGGTGACGGTGACAGTGTACAGTGACAGTGTATAGTGTCAGTGTCCGTTTACAGTTCGGTCTCCGGCCAGCCCTCTGCCAGCCGCGCCAATCCAGGCCGGTCAAGGATGGTCACCCGGGAGCCTTCGAGGCGGATCAGCCCCAGCTTCTGAAACCGCGTGATGGCCCCGTTGAGCCGGCCGCGGCTGACCCCCAGCCAGCCGGCCAGTTCGGACTGGCTGATGGGCAGATCCAGCTCATCTTTTTCCCCCTCGCCGATGTGCAGCAGCAGCAGGGCCGTCCGTCCCTCCAGCCCGACCAGGACCTGGGCCTGGTAGTGCAGCAGCAGCTTTTTTTGCATGACGGCAAATTCCTGGGCCAGATTCAAGGCCAATTGGCGCGAAGTTTCCAGGACCCCCAGCAGGGTCTCCCCGGGAATGCACAGCAGCACGGTGGGCAGCTGCGCCGCCGCGCCCAGCAGCCGGATCTGGCTGTCCATGGTCAGGGCGTGCCCGATCGCGTCCCCCGGACGCATCAGATTGAGGATGAACTCGTCCCCGGCCGGATTGCAGAAAAACAGCCGCACCAGGCCCGATTCGATCAGGTACATGTTCACCGCCGGATTGCCCTGGTGGTAAATGTAGGCATTTTTATGGTAGGCCCGTTTGGTCATGCCCGCGGCCAGCGCCTGCAGTTCAGCCTCATTGAGACCCTTGAAGAATGGGTAGCGGCGGATTTGATCGATGCCCAGCATGGCGGTCACCTCGCTCCTGATAGCCAACAAAGCCTGGCTTTATTATACCGGCAGTGGGGAAAAACAAGGCCGGGAAATCCTCCCCGACGGGTCGATGACGCTATCCGACATTGATGCCAGGCCCATGACCTCGCCCCCCAACCGCATTCCGGGAGGGGGGCGGGAAGCCGAGCCACCCGGTAAAAATTGCTGAGGTCGTCAAGACACGCGGCGCTGTTGTGGAACCTGGTTCAAGCGGTCCCCGCTGCCCGGACATCAGCCTTTATTATGGTTGGGCCACGGCAGTTTCGCCCTCCGGGCGCTCGCCTGGCCGGGCGCCGCCCTCGACCGGCCCGGTTCTACCCCAGCGCCTCCCGCAGCGCTGTCAGCATCTCCGTCAGGTCCGCCGGCAGCCCGTCGGGCACCGCCGGCACCCCCTGACCGGGGTCGGCTGCCGCGCGCAAAAAGGCTGCCACCGCCGGCCACGGCCCGGTTCCGGCGGCCATCTCAGCCAGCCGCTCCGCGGCCGGGCCGTCCAATCGGGCCCCCTGCCGGGCCGCATGCACCGCCTGACACACCTCCTGCATCACCTGGAGCAGCTGCGGCGACAACCCTTCCAGCTTGCCGGCCGCCTTCGTCTTGGGCCCTCGTGCCAGCTGCCTGACTTCGGCTTTTTGGGCATCCGCCTTGGCCTGCCAGGCTGCTGCCGCCGCCTCATCGCCGCGGGCGCGGGCAATCTCAGCCAGGCTGGCATAATCCTTGTAGACATCGGGCAAATTCAGCCTCTCGCGAATTTGCAGTGCTTGACGGGCGTTTGACTCAGCCGGATCCAACTCTCCCAGCAGCCGGTATAGAATTCCCAGTTGCGAATGC
>DAOQTN010000365.1:0-3562 GCA_035340555.1 Anaerolineaceae bacterium
CATAATCCGGAGGTCGTTGGTTCGAATCCAACCCCCGCTACCTACAAAGACCTGGTACATGCCAGGTCTTTTTGTTGGGAGGTTATTGCTCCCATCGAGGGATAGTATTCGAATCCAACCCCCGCTACCTCAGAAGAACCATAGTCCTCCGGGCTATGGTTTTTTGATTGGCCCGGCGATAGGAGATTGACATTAACCTTAGTAGAGATGTAGTCCATAATGCTATTCTACAATAAATGATGTTACGTGGTTTTGATTTTATGGGGGACAAAAATCACAAACTGATTATGGTTTTGCAACAGTCTCAATTCGTCTCAATAAATACTGGTGGTTTCTGAAAATCTGTGGGCGTTCAGCAACTTGAAACGCGTTAAGACGGATTGCTCAACGTCTCATGGCGTTTCAGTGCGTATCAAGAGGAGTGAATGATAATGTATTTGTGGCATGGCTGCCGGTGAGGATTCCTCATAGCACTCCCCTGATTGGACCTGGCAATATGGTATCATCTAATCATCAAAGGACATATCTTTCTGCTATGAAATTTCGTCATCCAATTGTTAACGGATTCTTGCGTCATCTGGCGGCTTTTGCGACGATCACCCTCACTACGCTAATTCTCCGGCCTCTAGAAGCGCGGTTAACTTTACAGGTTATCGCCTTGCTTTACCTGCTGCCTGTGATGATCAGCACCGTTTTGGGTGGCCTAACCCCAGGAATTTTAGCCGGCGCGCTGGCGTTTTTGGCCTTCAATTACTATTTTATTGAGCCGCATTACACCCTCAGAGTCCATGCCACCCAGGACCTGATCACCCTCATCATCTTCCTGGTTGTTGCTGTAGTGATGAGCCAGCTCATCGGTCAGGCCCGCGAGGGCGTGCGGTTGGCCCGCATTCGAGAATGGGAAGCCACTCGCATGTACCGATTGATTTCTGCGCTGGCCGGACTGCAAGACGCCAGCAGCATTGCCCAGACTCTGGCTATTCAAGTTTTTGAAACTTTTCAAGTCGATTTTGTGGAATTACAGATAGATAAAGGCGATTTGGAGGCGGCTCTCCTGGTTCATCAACCCGATCTCCCTGCGCTATCAACCTCGCCGACCCATTGCTTTAAGCTGGCTACTGCCCGCAGCCAGGAAGGTGAACTGCGGCTCTGGCACCCATCCACATTGGCGCCAGAAAGCGAGCGTTTGTTACAGGCTTTTGTGGGGCAGGGCGCGCTGGCATTAGAGCGGGTGCGCCTGACCCAGAATGAAAATAAAACCCGAGTCCTCGAAGAAAGCGACCGGCTCAAGACCGCCCTGCTCAACTCTGTTTCTCATGAACTTCGCTCGCCGCTGGCAGCCATCAAGGCCTCGGTTTCCAGCCTGCGCGACGGCACTGTGGATTGGAATGACTTTGCCCGTGAAGATTTGCTGGCGACTATTGAAGAAGAAACGGATCACCTCAATCTGTTGGTCGGTAACTTACTGGATATGTCTCGCATTGAGGCCGGTGCACTACAGCCCAGACGGCGCTGGAATACCCTGGGGGAGATTGTTCGGGGCGTGCTGGTCAAAATGCACAACCAGCTACAAAATCACCAGGTTGAGGTTGCACTGGAAGATGATTTACCCCTCGTACCCACCGATTATATTATGATGGAGCAGGTGTTCACTAACCTGCTCAGTAACAGCGCCAAATATGCCCCGCCAGGAACTTCCATACAGATTTCTGCGGCCCAGGAAGGCGCTCTGCTGCATGTGCAGGTTCGCAATCACAGCCCTCGGGTTCCAGAGGAGCATCTGGATCACATTTTTGAAAAGTTCTACCGCGTAACCGAAGCCGACCGCGTCACTGGCACTGGCCTGGGATTGTCCATCTGCAAGGGCCTCATTGAGGCACATGGCGGCAATATTTGGGCGCAAAACTGTGCCGATGGATTGATATTTCATTTTACACTGCCGCTCACACTGGACGGCGCTTTACCCGAACTGCCCAAGGAAGCCAGCGATGGATAAAGACCCCCTGATTTTACTTATTGACGACGAGCCGCAAATCCTGCGGGCGCTAAAAACCATCCTGACAGCCAATCATTTTCGGGTGGTAACTGCCATCACCGGAGAAGAAGGACTGGCTATGGCAGCTACCCAAGAACCTGATGTGATTATTTTAGATCTCACTTTGCCCGACATTAATGGGATGCAAGTTTGCGAACAAATTCGTGAATGGTCCAAAACACCCATCATAGTTTTGACAGTGCGAGACAGTGAAAGCGATAAAGTGCTGGCACTGGATAAGGGCGCAGATGATTATTTGACCAAGCCGTTTGGGATTGAAGAACTGCTGGCGCGCATCCGGGTGGCGCTGCGGCACTCGGCACAATCTCTCGGCAATCGCCAGAGCATCATCAAAGCTGGGGGGATTACCATTGATCTGGCTCGGCACATTGTCACCCAGCGTGAAGAGGAAATCCGCTTCACAGCCACAGAGTTTAAGCTGCTGGCCTACCTGGCGGCACATGCTGACCGGGTACTGACCCACCAGGCCATTCTGACGCAGGTTTGGGGGCGAGATGATTTTGATCATGTTGAATACCTACGGGTTTATATTGGTCAATTGCGTAAAAAAATTGAGCTGGACCCGAATGAGCCCAAAATTATCCTGACCGAGTCAGGCATTGGATATCGCTTTAGAAGTACTGATTAAACAAATCGGGTAGATTTATTTTTTCTTTATATAAATCCCCGCTTTATTTGTGAGCATTTTATCTCTGGGCAATATACTTTTCCTGTCAAAAAGATTAGGAAAAATTCTCTCCACGCGTCTGGCGTGGGAGACCTGGAGATTATTGGTTATGAAAACAGGCTTTACATCGGGCACGGCAGTCTTTGAGCCGGAGGTGAACAGCGCTCCGCCAAAGAACTGGCGGCAATTGTTGATTGGTCGTCCACTGCAAACAGCCGACGCCCCTAAACAGACCATCGGCAAAGCGATTGGGCTGGCTGTTTTTGCATCTGACGCGCTTTCCTCTACAGCTTATGCCACCCAGGAAATCATGGTCATTCTGGCGGCGGCGGGCAGCGGGGCATTGGGGTATGTATTCCCGGTGTCTTTGGCAATTGTAGCGTTGATTGTAATCGTCAGTATTTCATATGAGCAGACCATTCACACCTACCCAGGCGGGGGCGGCGCCTACATTGTGGCCCGCGATAACCTGGGGGAGCTGCCCGCCCAGACTGCCGGAGCGGCGCTGTTAACCGATTACATCCTTACTGTGGCAGTATCCATTTCATCGGGTGTGGCGCAGATTGCTTCTGCTTTTCCAGGGTTGTACCCTTACCGGGTGATCATTGCGGTTGGAATGGTACTGCTGGTAATGCTTATCAACCTGCGGGGAGTCAAAGAGTCCGGGGTGACCTTTGCCATCCCGACCTATTTCTTTGTGGTCACCATGTTCCTTACGGTGGGCTGGGGATTCTTCCGGTTCCTGTCCGGTTCTTTGGGTGCCGTACCCAACCCGCCAGAGGCTTCCTTCCCGGTGACAGTTGGCCTGGTGACGCCCTTCCTGTTATTGCATGCCTTCT
>DAOQTN010000366.1:0-3562 GCA_035340555.1 Anaerolineaceae bacterium
CGGGTAAACCAGGGCGGGGCTGACAGGGTGGCCGGTCCCGGGTAAACCAGGGCGGCGGGATGGCCAGGAGACGGTTGGAGCCCTCCGGCCCACCCGGGGGGATTTTTTTTATGGGGTGGGGGCAGTGACGCAGCGAAAACCGATATAGATGGTCAGTAATTCCGGACTGGCTTTAAGTCTGCCGGCGGTGCGCATATCCACCGCGGCATCGCCAAATGATCCACCGCGCAGCACGCGATAGCCGCCGCTGGTGGGCCCGGGAGGATTGCGCCAGGTGGTCTGACTGGAATAGTAGTTCTCGGAATACCAATCCGCCGTCCATTCCCAGACGTTGCCGGCCATATCCCAAGCTCCGTAAGGGCTCGCCCCGCTGGGATAGCTGCCAACCGGGGCGGTATCTTTCTGGCCATCATCGATGGTGTGATCCGCCTCCAGATGGGGTGAATGGATGTCGGCAAAATTCAGCAGGTAGCCCGCCAGATCCCCATTCCCCCAGGGATAAAGCTGCCCCTCGGTGCCGCGGGCGGCTTTTTCCCATTCGGCTTCCGTCGGCAGCGCCCGGTCCACCCAGGAACAATAGTCGGTGGCATCCTTCCAGGCGACATTGATGACTGGATAATTGGCGAACTCACTATTACCGTAATAAGAAGTGTGGGAGTAGGAGGCATTAAAACCTGGTGCACGACAGGCTCCGGCTGCAACACACTGCCTGTATTGTTGATTGGTCACTTCAGTTTGATCCACCCAATAAGCATCAAGATACACGCTGTGCTGGGGGATTTCATCAGACTCGGCGTTGCCATCGTACGCGGACCCCATCAGGAAATTGCCCGCCGGCACGCACACCAGGGTCATGCCATCCCGCGGGGAGGTCCACTGCTGGCCGATGGCCGTGCAATCCGGGAGCAGACGCGGATCGGTGGTGGCGGTTGGAATATTGGTTGGGGTTGCGGCCGGCTCATCTGAGGGCGCCAAGGAAGGTTGGTTGATCAGCGTTGGTTTATTTGTGGGTATGATCAAAGATGACGGGGTGTCGCTGAGATCGATGGGGGAGTCTTTTTGCGGCAGGTTGATTAGCGGCGGATTTTTTGCCAGGATGAGCCACAGACCAAGGGCAATCATCAAAACCATTCCGCCCAACAGGGTCGCTCCCCCTGCAATCAGCAGTATTTTGGTCGTTTTGTGATTGGGAGTCACGAGATTTGCCAGGGCTTTTTCTGCGGCTGTGCCGTTCCAGAGCCGCTGTTGGGGATCCCCGGCCAGCATTTTCGTCAACAAACCATCCACTGCCGCCGGCACTTCCGGACGCAGTGAGGCCACCCGGGTGCCCGGTGGTTGGTGCTTGTACAAATGCCCGGTCAGCATTTCAAAAAGAATTAATCCCAGGGCATAAACATCCGAAGCGGGGGGCAGGTGCGGCCGGCCGGCTTCCTGTTCCGGGCTCATGTAGGCGGGTGTTCCGGGTGAACTCTGCCACACGCCGCCGCCCCCGGAGCTTGAGCGGGTAACCTGAATGGAGCTGGCCGGCTGGGCCAATCCCAGATCGGCCACCCGGGCCGTGCCGTTGTGATCAAGCAGAATATTGCTTGGCTTGAGATCCCGGTGGACCACATCCAGCGCATGCATGGCCCCCAGACCGGCCGCCACCTGGCGGGCAATCTGCAGCGCGCTGCTGATGGTCAGCGGCCCCGCCTTCAACCGGTCGGCCAGCGAGCCGCCGGAGACAAATTCCATCACCAGCACCAGCAGCCCGGAAGCTTCGTCGGGTGCAAATTTGTAGACCCGGACAACATTGGGGTGGGTGATGCGGTGGCCCAGCAGGGCTTCCAGGGTGAACCGTTGCCGGGCCCGCTCGTAATAGGTGGGATCCATGTCGGCAGAGCGGCGCAATATTTTCAAGGCCACCGGCATATTCAGGTTTAAATCGAGGGCGCGGTAAACTTCACCAAACCCGCCTTCACCAATAAAGGCTTCAATTTGATAATCCCGCAGGACAATTTCACCGGGCTGAAAAATTGGCATGGGAACCCCCAAGTCTGGAATGCTGGCCTAATTATATCATCGCACCAAAAACCGGAAGCCGGATTGATCACCGGGTTGAGCCTCAAGTGACACCCGGGTGAAATCTGAGGACAAAAGGCATGGAACGGATGGCATTGAACGAAATAGATGGGACGAAATGCATGGGACGGATTGCATGGGACGAAATAGCTGGGACGGGTGGCTCCCCCCCCGCACCCCAGGCACCCCCGCGCCCGGCTTGACGGTGGAATTTACAAGCCATTTACACCCCCAATATCCGGGCTTTACACGGTTTCACTAAAATGGGATTACCGGTGCTGGAAACAGCCCCACCATTTTTTGAAACTGGAGGTTTTGCAATGAATAACAACCTGAAGCGTAACCGGATGGTGCCCCTGCTGCTGGCCGTTTTACTGCTGGGAACCGTTCTGCTGGCCCTGCCCGCCGGCCCCGTGCAGGCCCAGGGGGAGCAGCCCCCCGTCTCGGGAGAAACGCCGGATACCCCCGCTCAGCACCCGGGGCCGGGTGGTCCGGCCCGTCTGGAGCGGGCTTTGGCCCGCCAGCAGGCCTGGCTGGCGGGACAGTCCCGCCGCTTTGAGCTGGCCGACCAGGCGGCCACCCGGTTGGCGGACCTGATCGACCGGCTGCAGGAGCAGGGCCTGGACACCACCCCGTTGGAAACGGCCCTGGCCGCCTTTCAGAATGAGGTTGCCGCAGCCGGCACCCGCCACGAGGACGCCGCCCAAATATTGGCGGTGCATGCCGGATTTGATGCGGAAGGCCGGCTGACGGACCGGGACCAGGCCGGGGCAACCCTGGAAGCCGCGGGCGAGGCCCTGGACGATGCCCGGGACGGTCTGGCGGAAGCCTTTGAGGCCCTGCGGGAGGCCCGGCGTGATTTCCGCCGGCTGCACCCGCCGCAAAGCGAGGCCGACACCCAGCCCTGACCGGAGGCCAGCTCAGCCACCCCGTCCTGACGCCCGGCCAGGCCAAGCCTGACCGGATACCTGAACCGACACCCGTTTCACCGGGACAATCCTGCCACCGGGCGGCCCAACAGCCGCCCGGTGATATAATTTTCCCATGAACCTCGATCCCCGTTTGCTGCGGCAGGCCTGGCAGGCCCGTGTCCAGCAGCACCCCGGCCACGCGGCGCAGGGCCGTGTCGGGGGCTACGGCAGCCACGGGGCTGTACATCACTTCTGACACCGGCCTGCGGGCCAGCTCAATCGCTTCTTTCACGGCTCCCGGCTCGGGCAGCAAGTCCAGCGGTGCCATATCGGCACGCAGCAGCAACCCGATGACCCGGCCCCGCGCATCCACCACAGGGGCCTGGGCCACCCGGCTCTCGGCCAGGGTTTGCCACGCATCGTTGACCCGCATGTCGGGGGGCACGCTCAGCGCGTCGTTGCTCATCACATCCCGCACCAGGGTCAGGGGTTCGCGCCGCTTCTGGGGGCCTTGGCCGGTCTGGAGGTAGGCGGCCACGGCATCCTGCAGCCGCAGGTTGACCACTGGCGCACGTTCGCGCGAGAGAGGC
>DAOQTN010000367.1:0-3552 GCA_035340555.1 Anaerolineaceae bacterium
TTCCGGCCAGGCTGGCCTCAAAGTAGGGAGCCAGTTCCTCCCAACGCCCCGTGGGGGCCACGCCCATGACCAAGATGGCCTGGGTGGGGGTGGGCATCAGGACGGCCGCCCGTCCCAGCAATCCTTCACTTTCAGAAATGCCGGTTAGGGCCACCGCCGCGCCGTCCACCCCGGATAGCGTGAGATCTTCAACGGCATCCATTTTGAAAGGCATGTCCCCGACAAACTGGATCAGCAGATCCGCCGCCGTCAGACCATTCAGAAACTCGCCGTTTGACCCCATCAGCATCAAGGCTGGACCGCGATCCAGACTGCCATCGGGTGCCAGCATCATCACTGCTTCGCCATCCGTTTCGATGGCATAATCAGGCACAGGACGGTAGGCATACCCACCGGCTTCATTGCGGATGGGATCCCCCAACGCAGGGAAACCGGGTGCGTTGGCTACTGTAGGTGTTGGGAGGGCTGCGGTTACACCGGTAGCCGGAGCAGCGGTGGGGGCGGTGGTTTTGCCGCAGCCTGCCAGGCTGAAGCTCAGGACCATTATCACAACCAGGAATAAAAATTTGTTCTTCATTAGAAAATATCCTTTCAACAAACGGGAACATTTTACGCCGCCTGGTCAGGCCAGCGCCGGACAGGTATAGTTTGAGTTTATTCCTTCGGCGTCAAAAAAACGTCAAAAAAGCCCGCTGGTAACAGCGGGCTGAGAGGGATGGGATAATCATCCCCGGGAGGCGTTTTTTGGTCCCGCCACCCGGGAACGGATCAGCGGGAAAAAATCAGGGCGTATTTTCAGGCTGCGGGTTGAAAAATTCCAGCGAATTCAGCACCGCCTCGAAATAAGGCTCCAGTTCACTCCAGCGCTCAGCCGGAGCCACCCCCATCATCAAGAAGGCCCGATTTGGAGCCGGAATGACAACGGCGGCGCGACCCACCAGGCCGCTGCCGTCGGCTGCCCCGGTCAGATCCACAATGGCCCCTTCCATTTCGTTCAAGGTGATGGCCTGAACCTCACCCAGGTCAAATGGGGTGCCCTCCAAAAACAGCGGCAGTTCATCCACCGCTTTGATCCCGGCCAGACTTTCGTCCACCGCGCTCATCAGCATGATGGCCGGACCCTGATTGACATCGGCTTCGGGGGCCAGCATCATGACCGCGCCGCCATCGACCTGCAGCGAGTAATCAGGGATGGACAGGAAGGTGAATCCCCCGGGATTGTTGACCAGCCGGTCACCCATGGTCGGTCCGGTGGGCGTGGCGTCGATTCGGCCGCAGCCGGTCAACCCCATCATCAGAGCCAGCGCGGCAAAAAGCAGTACCAATTTAATTTTCATATAGGTTTCCTTACTTGTATGATGCCCTTGGCGGGTTAGAGTTTGGACCAATCCAGATCGACAAAGGGTTGCCGGGTCTCGATTTTTGTCCTGCGGTTTTCCATAAACCGGGCGCACCATGGATCCAGATTGTTCAGATCCAGGCTGCGGTGAATGGCAATATAAAGGTCAATCTCGCGCAGCTTAAGAAATACCGGAATCTCGGGCAGCCAGTGCGATGGGAGGACATACTCATGCGCATAGCCCTCCAGTAGTTCGCCCAGGCTCTGCCGGGCAAATTCGATTTGCGCCGGGCTCCGACAATCCAGCGGCAGCACATACATCCATGCCATGGCCAGGTCATGGACAAACCACCCGTACAGGCAGTCATCAAAATCAAAAATGGTGATTTTGCCGTCCTGCACAAAAAAATTGCCCCCATGCGCATCCTGATGGATCAGGCCATAGGCATCATCCGGCATGGGCAGCCCCTGCAGGTGGCGCACCGTCTCCAGGTAACGTTCACTGACCACCGGTTCCACCAGGGGCAAATATTGTTCAAAATCCGCAGCTTCGCTCAGCATGTCGGGACGGCAGCGGCGGGGGGTGCTGGGCGAAAATTGGCGCGTCAGGTGGTGCATCCGGCCCAACAGTCGTCCAACCTCCCGTAGCAGTCCAGCCTCCCAGTCCTCGCGCCGCGGCGGGCGGCCTGGGGCCCAACTGAATGCCACGGCAGAGAAAAGGCTGCCATCGGCTGCCGGGATCACCTCCACCATCTGACCTTTTTGGGAAGGCAGCGTCCACGGTACTGATACGCCGTGCTCGGCCAGGTAATTGATCCACTCAATTTCGCCCTGGACCATGTCCGGTGTGCGATGCAAGTCATGGGCAATTCGTAGCGCCACCTTTTGATCGCCGATCTGACCGGCGAAAATCTGATTCTCAAATCCATCCAGGGGTTCCAGAATGGTCAACGCAAAGCGCTGGCTGGCTTCAGCCAGGATGGTATCGTTGAAGAGCTCGCGAGAGTGTTTATCCATGGCCCCCATTATACCCGAGCCGTCTCAAATTTCCGGTATAATCAGCCCATCCTGCGGTTAAGGACAACTTCATGATCCTGCTTTCAGTCCTGGTGGCATTATTACCCATCATTTTGATCTTCCTGCTGCTGACTGTCCGGCGTACAGCTGCTGATATTGCCGGTTTGATCGGCTGGGTGGCCACGGTGCTGGTGGCCTGGCTTTATTTTCAGACGCCGCTCCGGGTTACACTACTGGCCAGCCTTTCGGGTCTGTTTGCCTCGCTGCCCATCGCGTTGGTGGTGGCTACATCCATTTTCCAGATTACCGTCATGATGGAAACCGGTGCGGTGGCCCGGGTGGTGGCACTACTCAAAACCATTGCCCCGCGCGATCAGGTTGTCCAGATTATGCTTATTAATGTGGGCGTTGGCACGCTGCTGGCGGCGCTGGGATCAACCCCGGTCTCCATTTTGCCCCCCATTCTCCTGGCATTGGGCTATCCCACCTTTGTCGCCATTGCCCTGCCCGCCATTGGTTATGATGCCCTCTGTACCTATGCCTTGTTGGGCACTCCGGTGGTGGTATTTTCCAATTTTGTCGGCCTGCCGGTGGCGGAAGTGGGGGGCTATTTTGCCCGCTATATGCCTGTCATCAGCACCTGCATTGCCTTTGGCATGTTATGGATTGTTGGCCGCTGGAAGCTTGTCTGGAAGGGATTGATCCCCACCCTCATCACCGGCCTCACCGCCGGTCTGATTGCGATTGCTATGAATGCGGCCGGCCTGGTTACATTAACGGGGGTGGCGGCCGGGCTGGGGGTAATCCTGGTGATGCTGGCCTATCTGAAGCTTACTGGCCGCCCCATTCTGGATCGTTCGGTTCAAACCGACGCCGATCACACTGCTGAAACCCGCTTGCCGCTGTGGGCGGCGCTCTCGCCCTGGCTGATTTTGACCCTCTTCTCCCTGATCATTAACACGCCCGCCCTGCCGTTTTTTGACCTGCTATTCAAACAGTTGGCCATGCCACTGGAAATCATCCCCGGCTCACCGGAAAAGCTGCGCATTTTCTGGCAGGCTTATTTCTGGATTCTGGTCAGCACCCTGATTGCCCTGCCTTTTATGAAGACCACCCGGGCGCAGTTGGGAACCTCGCTTCGCAAGTGGATCAAGCGGGCCCCGCGCCCCATGCTGGCAGCCGGCATATTCTTCGCC
>DAOQTN010000368.1:0-3529 GCA_035340555.1 Anaerolineaceae bacterium
AAGGCAACGCTGGCAGGTTCACGATAGGCCCCTTTGACCAGCCGGATGCGTACGCCCTGGGCAAGAAGCGAGCGAATATCTGCCTCGCTGCGGAAAAGGTAGGATTGAATGACGGTTCCAACCTCAGTAAAACCCTGTTCACGCGCCCAGGCTAAAAGGCCCAGGGTTTTATCGGTAACCGGCGAGTCTTCCATATCTATGCGGATGTAATTACCAGTTGCCTTGGCACGTTCCAAAATTCGGCGCAGGTTTTGGCGGCAAAGCTCTTCGTCTAAGTTCAGGCCAATCTGGCTAAGCTTGATGGAAACATTTGAACGGACACCAGAGCGATTGATTTCATCAATGATAATCAGAATTTCGTCTGCTGCCTGAACCGCTTCGGCGGGCAGTGTGGTGTTTTCGCCCAGATGATCGAGGGTAGCCAGAATACCTTTATCATTCAGTTCTTTGACCGCGCGAATGGCCGCGGTAGGAGTCTCACCGGCGACAAAGCGCGAAGCAGCCCGCCAGGCAAACGGCAGATTTGTGATGAGCCGCTGCGCCCACATGGCCTTTGATAATGAGATGAAAAGTGCTCTGAACATGGTGCTTCTCCCAATCACAATATCTTGTTCGTTCAAGTATTGTAGCATATCAACAGCCTACACCGATATAAACAGTAGAGGGTTAAAAAATGACCGAGAAATTTGGTGTTGATTTTTCTGAATTAGGATAGAATTAAGCTATGCAGTGGTTAAGGAATTTTATTCGGAATCGGCTACCAAATAACCCGGCCTGGCGTAGAGCGCTGATGGTGATTGGGGGCGTTTTAGCCGTCTATTTGATCATCTTAATGGCCCACGGCGGGCAAAATACCATCCGCGCCTTTATTGTGGAATATCAGCAGTTTGATTACTGCTTCTGGGGATTTATTTTCTGGATTTTCTTCTTTGCGCAGTTTGTGCTACCGCTGAGAACGGTGAGAGAACGAGCTTATGCTTTTGGGCGGCTGCTGATTTACAACCTGGGTTTACATGGCCCGGCCATTCTGATTGAGAATGGGCGGATTCAAGAACGGCGGTACGAAACCGAACGCAAAGGGCCAGGCGTAATTGTGCTGGACATGGCGAGCGCTGCTGTATTAAGAACGCCGGTTGAAATGACTCGCACCGTCGGTCCGGGGGTCACTTTTACAAAACACGATTTTTTAACCAATATTTCTGAGACGGTGGCAGAACCCGTTGACCTGCACAGTCAGCGGCGGTTTATCGGGCCTCAGGGCAACAGCAACCCGTTTTTGCCACAGCAGCCCAATGAAAGCCCGGCAGAATTTGAATCCAGACAAAGGATGCGCCTGGAAACTCGGGCGTTCACGCGCGATGGGGTTGAGATCGTTCCCAATATTTTTGCGCGATTTGACTTGATTCATCAAGATAATGAGGGCAACACTCCCTACGGATTCAACGGCGATTCAGTTTACCGATTAGTGAGGGCGCACAGTATCAACGCCAGTGCGCACCCGGAGTCACCTGAGCGGATTACCGATATCTACGGTTTGCCGCCTATACTGGCGGCAAATGTATGGCGAGAATTACTGGAACAGTATACTCTGGCTGAAATTTTTCCATTTTGGGGCGGTTCGCCATTTCCGCTAGATTCAATACGCGATGAGATTAAGAAGCGTTTAACCGTTTCGGGTTCCAGAGAATTTATGCTCATGCAGGAAAGCGGGCTCAAACTGCGGTTTGCTTTTATATTAAATTTGCGTCTTCCAGCCGAAGCAGAAAATGAACTGGTGAAACGCTGGGAAAATTCCTGGCTCACCCGGGCGCAGCATGAAGAGCGTCTGATTAACCAACTACACAGTGAGGCGGCTCAAAACGGGCGCACGCTGGCAGAACGGGAATATGCCACGGCGCTGGCGGAAGCGTTGAAAAACCTGATTGCGGCCGGACCGCCTTCAGCCACAGCGGGGAAGATCATCCTGACCGAGTCGGTGCGGGGAATTGCGCAGCTTTACCGTCAACATCCACAACTGCACGGTGACCCTGAAACCCTGCGCGACCTGGAGCAACTGCTGGAGTGGGCCAAATGACCACACAGCCGACACCCCGCCCCGGGCCATTTGCCCGTATGAACGAAACTTTCAGGCCAATCTTCCAGCAGATAGCTATCTGGACGCGCCCGCTGACCAATTTAATTGATGACGTTGTTAATCGTCTGTTCCGAATGCGTTATGTGGGCGGACTGATACGGTTAGCATTAGTTCTTGGTTTTGGCCTGGTAGGTTGGCTGCTGCTGGCAATTAACATCCATCCATACGCTCACTGGCGGCATCTGATGCCAGCTTTTAATCCAAATCTGCCTCCTTATGCCATCGTCTTAAGTTACTTCTGGACAATTTTACGAAACACATTGCTTGCCTGGGATGTACTGACTTACGTTATTTTAGGCCTGCTGCCATTTTTTACAGCAATTGAGTTTGCGGCTGTTTACCTGGATGATATTTATGAACTTAATGATATCCAAACTGCCCGACGATTTATCTGGCAGGCGGCCTTCTCCGTTCCAGATTATGATATTCTACACATTGAAAACGGAGAGGTGCGGCCCGAAGACCGCCGGCTGCCTGTGTTCCGCATTGGCGGGCCAGGGTATGTTCAGGTTGGGCTTGAAAACGCCAGCGTGTTTGAACGCATGGATGGGTTTGTTAATATTATTGGGCCAACCACACAGGGCATTCTAAGAACCGAACGCCTGGAAGGTTTTGAACGTTTACGCGGGGTGATTGACCTGCGCGACCAGACAGCAACCCCGGATGTCGTTGGACGCACCCGAGATGGGATCCCGGTAACAGTCCGAAATATCCGGATGCTGTACAGCGTGATCAGACCAGGAAATCAATCCCCAACACTGAACCGCCCATATCCATTTACAGATGAGGCGATTAAAAAACTCGTTTACGACCAAAATCGCGACACGATTACTGGAGCCATGAACTCACTGGTGATGGTTGCGTTCCGCACCTTCCTGGGCACCCGGCTGCTCAGTGAGGTGCTGGCCGCCATCACGGCAAACGATGTGGATCGGCTGCGCGGCTTGACCACCAGCGACGGGCTGATTGGAGCGACCGTCTGGGCGCCCAACCGTGTGCCGCGGCCCGATGTGGCTGAGCGGAATTTCTACGACCCCAATGAGACCAATGGCTTTTTTGCGCCGTTTATTGAGCGTGCGGCACGAGACGGTGTGCAGTTAAACTGGATTGATGTGGGCACCTGGCATATTCCCAACACGATCTTATCGGCGCAGTACCTTGATGCGCTTCAGGTGACTATGCAGAACCAGGGGCGAAATAATTTATATGCACTGCGAGATACGACATTCAGTTCCTGGGCTGACCAGATTCAGTTGATGCTACGTCAAATGCCATTGGATTTGGTGCAACTCCAGCAAGTCCGGCGGCTGCGCCCGAGTGAGTTAACCGAAGACGATATGGTTTACCAATTGGTTAAACAAATTCAAAAGCAAATTCGCAATGGGCGGGATCAAT
>DAOQTN010000369.1:0-3511 GCA_035340555.1 Anaerolineaceae bacterium
CCTAAGCTTACACGAAATTCCTAAAAATGCCTACCCACAGGTGCGAAACGTGGGCATAACCCTTGGGCAAACCTGTTCGAGCGTAATGCCAACCGGGCAATTCAGTCTGCCTGGGAGTACTTCATTTCGGCGACCTACAATTTTCATCGGATTCATTACGTTGCAATAACTGCTAACTTCTGCTACACTCATATTATTATTCCCGGGGGAATTCCTCCCCTTTCAACCAAAGGTGATAAGCCATGGATAATCAATTACCTGAAGTTCTAACCATTCATGAGGCTTCAGCTTATTTGCGCATACCGTTGCGTTCGCTGTACAAAATTGCGCAAGAAGGACGCATCCCGTGCCAGAAAGTGGGGCGACACTGGCGTTTCCGGCGGCAAACTCTGGATCGCTGGCTGGATACCTATGTACAAGCGGGGGTATCGGTAACCTTTGAACACATTGAACAAACAGGGGAACTATGAACGTCTTTTCATTACGCGACCATTTGATCCAGGACTATCAAGGCTATATCTCCAGCTTTATTCAAGTTCGTGAACCGAACTTGCGAAGTTTCGTTGATCGGAAGCTGGGTGAAGGGGTATTGTGGCCTGATCCGCTGATCCAGCTCAACCCGGCTTTTGAACCGGGACATTATATTGATCAACTGGTTGGGGAAGGCTTGCTGCACCCGGCGTGCAGAGATATCTTCCGCCGAAGTAAAATTGAAACTGATACCGCCGGTAGCCCGATGCGCTTACATAAACACCAGGAAGATGCGATCCGCACCGCGCGTACCGGGCAGAACTATGTGCTGACGACCGGTACCGGATCGGGCAAATCGATGGCCTATATCATCCCAATTGTGGATTATGTGCTGCGTAACCCGGGGGTTGGGATCAAGGCCATCATCGTTTATCCGATGAACGCCCTGGCCAATAGCCAGATTCTTGAATTGGATAAATTCCTCAAGCTGGGCTTTCCAGACAGCAAGCCATTAGTGCGTTATGAGCGGTACACCGGCCAGGAAAGCGATGACGAGAAGAATCGTATCATGGCCAATCCTCCAGACATCCTGTTGACCAACTACATGATGCTGGAATTAATCTTGACCCGACCCAAGGAACAAAGATCGCTGGTTACCCACGCCCAGGGCTTGCGGTTCCTGGTTCTTGACGAACTGCACACCTATCGTGGCCGCCAGGGTGCGGATGTGGCCATGCTGGTACGACGGGTGCGCAAAGCCTTGAATGCCCATCAACTGCAATGTGTCGGCACCTCTGCAACGCTGGCCAGTACCGGGTCACTGGAACAACAACGTCAGGAAGTCTCCCGCGTGGCCACCTTATTATTTGGCGAGCCAGTGCAGCCCGAGAATATTATTGGAGAAACCCTAAGACGTGCCACCCCGGAGCACAAACCTGATGATCGCAGCTACCTGAGCCGCCTGACACAACGGGTCAACGTGCCGCTGGCCATCCCCGCGGATTATGAGAGTTTGCAGGCAGATCCGTTAGCCAGCTGGATTGAAAGCAATCTGGGCGTTACTACAGATCCTGAGAGTGGAAAATTGGTACGGGCCCGTCCACGCAGCATTACCGGAACGGATGGCGCGGCGCATCAGTTAAGTACTGAAACGGGTGTTCCTGAAGGCCGCTGTTCTGAAGCTCTGATCCGTACCCTGATGGCTGGCTATGACATTCTCAATCCAGATACGGGGTTGCCAACGTTTGCTTTTCGATTGCACCAGTTCATCAGCCGCGGTGATACGGTTTATGCTTCTCTGGAAACCGAAGATAAACGATATCTGACGGTGAACGGCCAGCAGTTTGTCCCGGGTGATCGTGGTCGCGTATTGATTCCTCTGGCTTTCTGCCGGGAGTGTGGGCAAGAATACTATGTCGTCAAGCGCATCAAGGACCCCAAGACCGGACAATTTACTTTCATCCCCCGTAAATTATCTGAGCGACCCGAGGAAGACAACGGGGATCCTGGTTTTCTCTTCTTCAACACTGACAATCCCTGGCCCGACAGCGAGGCAGATGTTCTGGATCGACTGCCTGAAGACTGGTTGGAGGAGTTCCATGGAAGCATGCGAGTCAGATCCAACCAGCGCCGTCATGTGCCGGAAACACACCAGGTGGCACCTGATGGAACCATGGATCAACCCAACCTTGGAAATGACAACACCGGCTTACGGATGCAGTTCATTCCAGCGCCATTTCGGCTTTGTCTGCATTGCGGGGTTACCTATGGCTCTCGCCAGCAATCTGATTTCGCCAAACTGACTGAACTATCATCCGGCGGGCGCAGTACCGATACCACCATTTTGAGCATCTCACTTCTTCGTACACTGCGCAACGACACAGATTTGAAAAAGGAAGCCCGCAAGCTGCTCAGTTTTACCGATAACCGGCAGGACGCCTCTCTACAATCCGGCCACTTCAATGATTTTGTCGAGGTGTCTTTGCTGCGTGCAGCCCTGTACCGGGCGGTTGAGCTGGCCGGGCCGGAGGGCATCCGGCATGATGTCCTGGCACAAAAAGTATTCACTGCGTTTGACCTTGATTTTGATCTTTTTGCTGCAAACTCGGAAGCCCGTTTTGGTCAAAAGGACAGTACTCTGCGCGCCCTGCGTGAGGTGCTGGGATATCGGATTTATCGCGACCTGAAACGCGGCTGGCGGCTGACGTCACCCAACCTGGAGCAATGCGGCTTGTTGGAAATTGAGTACGTGTCTCTTAACGAGGTGTGTGCTGCTAATGATCTATGGGAAAACGTCCATCCCGCCCTGGCCACTGCCTCACCAGAGATCCGTTTCCAGGTATGTAAAGTGCTCCTGGATTATATGCGCCGTTCACTGGCGATCCGGGTCGATTACCTGGACCCTGTTTACCAGGATAGCTTGAAACAACAAAGCAGCCAGTATCTCAAGCTGCCCTGGGCCTTGGATGAGATGGAACGCCTGACGCGAGGCGCTGTTCTTTATCCCCGGGCCCGTGGAGATCATGAACAGAATGTAGATAACGCTTACCTGTCTGCCCGCGGCGGATTTGGACAGTACCTGCGCCGCAACACCACCTTCCCCGACTATGCCGATAAAATTACCGTTCCCGAAACCACGGCGATCATTCAGTATCTGCTTGATGTATTGGTCAAAGGTGACCTGGTCAATATTGTCGATGAAGTGAAAAATGGCGAAGGGGTGAACGGATATCAAATCCCCGCCTCAGCGCTGATCTGGAAGGCTGGTAATGGACAGAGGGCCTTCCATGATCCAATCAGTGTTCCCCGCCTGCCCTCTGATGGAAGACGCACAAACCCGTTTTTTGTGGAATTTTACCGCACCGTGGCCAGCAAGCTGTTGGGGTTGGTGGCACATGAGCACACCGCCCAGGTTCCCAATGAGATTCGCGAGGAACGAGAGAAGCTATTTCGCACGGCAGACCTGCCTATTCTGTACTGCTCGCCGACGATGGAACTTGGTGTGGATATTGCCGAACTGAACGCAGTCAATATGCGCAAC
>DAOQTN010000370.1:0-1167 GCA_035340555.1 Anaerolineaceae bacterium
GGTCTCATGGAGGTTGGGGGTTTCCTTTCCATTGGGCCGAGCACCCTCTCGCCCTGAGCGGGGCAGAGCACCGGCCGGGGTGCCGGGCCGGGCGGCTACCCGGCCGGGTGGTGGGTTGGGTGGGCGGCCCGGGATTAGAGCAGGCCGGTCAGGATCGGCCAGGCGATGACCAGCAGCAGGCTGGTCATGAACGGCAGGAAGTAGAAGATCACCATCGGGATGACCAGCTCGGCGCCGATTTTCTCGGCCCGCAGCTCGGTTTGACCGATGTAGTCCGCGGCCATCTGGGCGGACAGTTGGGCCAGCAGCAGCTGCTGGGCGGTGCCGCGCTGGATGAAGCCCAGCTGCACGCCCAGGGAGATCAGTTCGCCCAACTGCGATGCCCCGGCCTCCTGCAGGATCTGGCCCAGCAGGGTGCGCCCCTGGGCCTGCTGGATCACCTGGCGCAGCCAGGCCGCGGGCAGGCTCTGGCCCCGGGCGCTGCGGCGCAGGGCCTCCTCCAGGGAAACCCCGGCGGCCATCTGGGCGGCGACCAGGTTGACAAATTCGGGCAGCTGGGCCTGGAACTGGCGG
The DNA here is from genome assembly GCA_035340555.1 of Anaerolineaceae bacterium. GTDB lineage: Bacteria > Chloroflexota > Anaerolineae > Anaerolineales > Anaerolineaceae > JAGOFZ01. The sequence goes on from DAOQTN010000370.1 coordinate 574, forward strand.
CGGGTCCGCCGCGCCCGGTTGTTCAAGGGGGCCGCCGACCCCAGCCAGCCCAGGAAACCGGCGGCTGCCGCCAGCAGCGGCTGGCCAAAGATCAACAGCCCTCCGCCAAAGGCGGCCAGGGCGGCCGCGGCGCGCAGCGTCAAAAACTGCAGCGGGGTCCAGTCGGCCCAACCCCCGCCCATTCGCCCCCAATAGAGCGCCGCGGCGGTTTTGGTGAGCAGGCCCGGGCTGGCCAGCCGGTGGACCGGTTTTTCCAGCGGAATCAGCGCCCGGCGCAGCCCCGTGATGGCGTCACCGGCCGGCTCGCAGCTGGCGGCAATCGCCTGCGCGGCCCGGCCCCGGCGGAAGGTGGGGACGTATTCCAGTCCCGTCACCAGCACCAGCAGCGCGGCCAGCAGGCCCAAGGTCAGGATGATGGCATTCATCATTTGTGTCTTGCCAACCCGGCGCTTGCGCCGGGCGGCCCTCCTTTCCGATGTTCAAGGCATGATCCCCGCCCGCTCCAGTGCGGCGGGCCGGGCTTGGCCGGGTGCACCGCGGCCGGGCCGGGTTTGGACCCCGGGTGCGCCGCCGGGCCGGGTTTGGACCCCGGGT
>DAOQTN010000370.1:1267-3481 GCA_035340555.1 Anaerolineaceae bacterium
GGGTGCGCCGCCGGGCCGGGTTTGGACCCCGGGTGCGCCGCCGGGCCGGGTTTGGCCCCCCGGGGGGCGGCGAGGGTGGGGGCGGGAGCGGCTTCAGGCCGCATCGCGCACCATGGACCGCATCAGGAAGTAGCCCAGCGCCATCGCCCCCACGCTCAGGCCCAGCACCAGCTGGACCGGCAGGGCGCTCAGGCTGGTGCGCACCAGGGGATCCTGGGCCAGGTAGATGAGCATGACCCCCAGAACGCCCGGGATGATCCGGGCCGAGAGCAGTGCGTCAGCGGCCCGGGCCTGGGTGCGGCTGCGGGCGCTCAGCAGGTGCTGCACCCGGGCGGCGGATTCAACCAGGACCTGGTTGTTGCGGCTGCCGCCGGATTCAAGGTGGCTCTCGAGCAGCTGGGCCAGGTTGGCCAGCGAGAGGGAGGGGGCGCGCCGGGCCAGGTTTTGGAAGGCGGCACTGCGCTCCTTGCTGCGCAGCTCGGCCGCCGTCAGGTGCAGTTCAGCCGACAGCGGGTTGGGCCCCTCAATGTCCAGCGAGGCGGCGACCTCGTCGAGCACATCCGCCAGCGCTCCGCCGGCCAGCAGGCCTGCGGAGATGCGGCCGATGGCCACCGGCAACTGGCGGTCCACCTCCCGGCCCCGGGCGGCCACCCGCTCACGCAGGATCCGCGCGGGGACCAGATACAGCAGCGCGCCGATCACCAGGGCCGGCACGCCCGGCAGCAGGCTCCAAACCACCAGGGCACCCCCGATCCCGGCCAGCAGCCGCAGCCATTGGAAGGTCACCACCCGCCAGCCGATCCCGGCCGCGGCCAGGCCGTACTCGAGCGAGTCCGGCGCCAGATCGCCCAGCCGGCGGGTTTGTTCCAGCGACCAGGCCTGCGCCAGGGCGGCGGTGGCCCGGCCGGTTTTCAATCCGCCCGGGAGCGGCCCCACCAGCAGCCAGACGGCCAGGGTGGCCAGGGCACCAATCAGGAAAACGGTCATTGCAGTACCTCCTTGCCAATCACAAGCGGGCAAATCACAATTCGGCCAGTTTCTCCCAGGCCGGGGCATCGGGCGGACTGGCTTCGTCATAGCGCCAGAGCGGCTCGAAGCAGACCTCCCCGCCGCTCAATTGGGGGGCGACCTTGGCCAGGGTGGTCACGATCCGGCGTTCATGGCGGATGCCGATTTGCACCAGCAAATCCAGGCCGTCGGCGATCATCTGGTTGGCGTCGCTCTTGCGCACCCCGGCATCCGCGCCCAAAATGGTGGCCAGCCGGCTGGCGGCCTCATGCGGGCTGTCGGCATGGAAGGTGCAGGCCCCCGAGTGGCCGGTCAGCAGGGCCCGGAAGAGGGCCTGGGCGGCCCGCCCGTCGCGCACTTCGCCGATGATCAGGTAGTCCGGGGAAAGCCGCATGGCATCATCCACCCCGTCGGCCAGGGTGTAGGGCCGGACCTCGGTGCCCACCGCCTGCGGCCGGGCCTCGATGGTCTGGACGCTGGCACGCTCGATCCAGATTTCCTCCGGATCCTCGATCTTTAAAATGCGCCAGGCCTGCGGCAGGAAGCTGCACAGCGCCGACAGCAGGGTGGTCTTGCCGGTGCGGGTGCCGCCGGTGATCAGGATGCGCCGCCCCGCGGCCATGCCCTGGCCGAGGGTGGCCATCACGGCCGCACTGAGCGCCTGGCGCTCGATCAGCCATTCAGGCAGAACTGGCCGTTGTTCGTATAGACGAATATTGAAGGCGTGGTTGCGCCCCGGCGGGGCGATGACCCGGTGCAGTGCCTTGATGCGCCCGCCGCCGGGGTTGGCGGGGGTGCGCGCCAGCCGGGCATTGACCGAGGGGTTGGTCTCGTTCAGCGACTTGTTTTGGGGTGCCAGCAGCCGGTCCAGCACCCGGGCGACCTCCTCCGGCTCGGGCTGCAGGGGCACGCTTTGCCAGCGCACGCTGCCTTTGGGCATGACCTGGACCAGCCCCGAGGAGTAGACGGTGATCTCGGACAGATCGGTGCGGCCCGGGGGCAGCAGCAGGTCGAGAAATCCCAGTCCGAGCAGGCGGCGGATCAGCTCGCCGGCCAGGGCCGCCTCGACGGCGGCCCCGGGCGTGAAGCCGCGCCGGCGCAGGGCCTGGTTGAGCAGGGCGGCAATCCGTTCCCCCAGCTGTCGCCGGCTAGCCTCATCCGGCTGCTGCAAGGCGGCCGCGGGGACCTCCCGGTTGATGATGTCAA
>DAOQTN010000371.1:0-3475 GCA_035340555.1 Anaerolineaceae bacterium
GCCGATGTCCACCGTTTGGGTGGCGGTTTCGGTCTCCACGACGACGCCGTCCTGGAAGCCGATGCCCGCTGGTCTGCCTGGCTGCGGCTGCCAGCCGGCGCAAAAATCCGGCGTTATTTATGGTCCTTCCTGGCCCATTCCGGGGATTCCTGGTTTTGGCTGGCTGCCATGTTGATCATCTGGCTGACCACCAAAGGCGAATGGCATGCCCGGGCACCGATGTACGCCGGCGGCATCCTGGTATTGGCCGTTTTTGTCATGGTGATCAAGTTCAGAGTCCGGCGGGCGCGTCCGGCAGGTAACTGGGGCATGCTGTACCGTTCGACCGACCCCCATTCATTCCCTTCGGGACACGCTGCCCGCGTGGCTTTGCTGGCGGTCATGGCCTGGGGTCTGGGACCCTTATGGTTGGCCGTGCTGCTCACTGGCTGGGCCCCATTGGTGATTATTTCGCGGGTGCGCATGGGCGTGCACTACCTGCTGGACGTGGCAGTGGGGGCCATTGTGGGGGTGGCGGCGGGCCAAATCAGCCTGCTGCTTGAACCCCTTTTTCGCGCCTGGGTCCCCTTTATGTTTTAGCGGCCGCGGCGTTCCCTGACTTGCTGCTGGACCTGTCTTTGGGACAAGGCTGGAGTTTTGATGCTTCCTGTCACCCCCCTGCAAGACCCTGCAGCCGCCGCTTGGACTTGACGCCCCTGGCCAGGGGCGGGCGGAGAAGATCATGGGCTGAAAAAGGCGGGCGCAAGTCCGATGGTCGACTTGTGCCCGCCTGGCAATCCGAAGGTTGCCGTCTGAAGTTATTGACCCCAGACCATGTAAATGTCTGGCTGGCAGAGCGGAGCACTCTCGGGTAGATTGACACAGACTTGATAATTGACGATCTCGCCATTGCCATAGCCGGCGGGAATGGCAAGGGTCAGCAGGGCGGTGCCGGTGGAGTCCGTCATGGGGAGGGTGTAGCGGATGATTGAACCATCTATTTGCGAAACATCAACCTCTCCGACCAGGCCGGAAACAGGAAGGGCGGTTTTTAAGTTAATGGCTTTCACCTGTATGTGGATCTGACCCACTGAAATGGTTTCGCTGAGCGACAGGAGAACCAGTTCACCGGCTTGGGCCACAGAGCTCACCGGGGGCGGTGCATATGGGACGTTGATATTGTAATTAACGCCCAGATCATGAGCCATCAAAACCTGGCCGGTGGCTTCGTGATACTCCAGACAGTAACTCTCAAAACATTGGCGGATGCCGGGACCACTGGCCAGTGTTAAGTAGCTTGAGATTGGCAGGCCGGACCATTCATAACCCCCGTGCGAGAGGATATAGTTGTGAAAGATCAGCGGGACAAATTGTCCCCGGCTGTTGACCGCATCCACAATGATGAACGTTGAGAGATTGGTGTCGTAGCTGGCGGGCAAATCCCATAGCGGGGTGGTTGGCATGCCTGCAGCCAAGGCGGCCCGATGCAGCTGGACTTGGTTGGGATAGTCGAGCGTGGCAGAAATCACAGCCCCTTCGTAGATTTGCTCCCATTGATCGTTGGGTGTGATATAGGGGGCGGTCAGGGGTTGTCCAATGTCCAGGCTGAGATTGGCCACCATTAATGCTTGGATGAAGGGCTCGGCAATGGGTTTGTTGGTGGTCCCATCCGGCGGGGTGGGCGTAATGTTGACCGTGCCGATCCCGGTGTGCTCGGCTTCAAGCTGCCCCAATTTCATGAGCCGGGCATTTTGGGGAGAGGCATTTTCCTCGTAATACAAGGCCCCATAGACAAAAAATTGCTCCCACTGCTTGAGTGATGGATTAAAGATGAGTTCGCTGATGGGGTCTCCCAAGATGGAAGAACCACATACACTCATGTAACGCTCCTGCAGCTCAGGGGCAATTTGATAAACCCCACCCTGAGCATAGTAGGGGTTGTAATGTTCACCCAGTTTGTAGAAGAAAATATCGTCAGGGGTGTTGGTCGGCGAACACATGATCACTGAAGTAAAGTACTGGCATGTGGCATCGCTGTAGGGAAAGGGCGGACTGATGGCTGGCCCCATGACGCTGGCGCCACCGCAGGCTTCATACAGGGGGGCCAATGCGGGCAGGATGGCGACAGGGGGGGGCACCATGGTGGGCGCACCCGTGCAGGCGGCTAACAGGCCCGCCAGCAAAAACAGGGAGATGAAGGTGATGGACACTTGTCTGCGATACATAGCAAAAAACCCCTTACAGTCCGTAACAATAACTTGAAATACCGTGGGGGAAGAAAGTATACATTATTATATCAATTTCCGGAACGATTCGTGCCCTCTGATTTTTGGAGTCTGGCGTCTGATTCGTAGGTTAACTGCAATCCGCGCTCCAAAGAGACTTGGGGTTCGTAATTTAACAGCCGGCGGGCTTTGGACAGGTCGGCGCAGAGCCGGGCGGGCCCGCTTTCGTTGCGGGGGTTGGTCACCACTTCGGGACTGCCACCGGTGATTTTAATAGCCAGCTGGGCCAGATCGCGCACGGTGGTTTCCACGCCGCTGCCCACATTAATAATGGTCTGGTTGACGCCCTCCGCCGTGGCGGCTGCGGCCATGGCGTGGACCACATCGTCCACATAAACATAATCCCGCGTTTGGGCCCCATCGCCATGGATGACAATCGTGCCGTTTTGGGCGGATTGCCGTAAAAAATACGGGATAACCGGAGCATGGACGGGCGGCAGGTGCTGGCCCGGACCGTAGGCATTGAAGACTCGCAAACAAACCGCCTCAATCCCCCACAGGGCACCAATGGTGCGAACATAATATTCAGCCGCTAGTTTTGAAACGGCATAGGGGGAACTGGGATTAGGCAGGGCATCCTCGTTTACCGGCTGCATGGACTGGTTGCCGTAGACCGCTCCAGAGGAGATGAAAACCACCCGCCGCGCGCCCACATCGCGCATGGCCTCCATCAGTGAGACCGTGCCACCAACATTGGCTTCATTATATTCACGGGGGTAGAGAATCGATTCCGGGACCAGCACGCGCGCCGCCAAGTGGTAGACACAATCCACATCCTGCAGTAGCGTCCAGAGCTTGGGACGATCGTTGACATCACCCCGGGTGAAGTGCACCTCGGGGATTAAAGCTGCCGGGTCACCGGTGGACAGATCGTCCACGCCACGCACCGTGTGCCCGGCTGCTGCCAGACGGTTTGCCAGTGTCGACCCTAAGAATCCGGCCGCGCCGGTGATTAGAAAGCGCATAGCATGCATTATAGCACAGGGCGTTGGCTGCAGACACGCACCATCGCCCGGGCGGCTGGGGTGGTGTTGCCATTGGCGCGGGGGCCCCGGGGTTACCGGGAGGGGGCAGGTTAATCATAGCTTCATTGGGGGCATTGAGGGGCTTTTCTCGCTTGGGCCGGGTGTATAATTCCTTGTATGACACGCTTTCTTGTCTCCGGGTTGATTAATTTAGAAACCACGCTGCGCATTGCCGGTTTTCCTTTG
>DAOQTN010000372.1:0-3454 GCA_035340555.1 Anaerolineaceae bacterium
GTGGCGGTTGGCGTTTCAGTGGGGGTGGCAGTGAAGGTCGCGGTGGCGGTCAGGGTCGCCGTGGCGGTCCACCCGGCCGCCGTGCGCAGCGCCGGCGGGGTCAGCAACTCTGAGGCCGGAACCCCCTGGGCATTGCAGCCGGTCAACACCAGCATCAAGACGACTAGCACCAACCAGCGTTTCATACGCTCCCCGAAGGTGCCCCCAGGTAGTGATTAATCACCTGTTCCAGCTTTCCCAGATTGATGGGTTTGTCCAGGACGTCAGCTGCGCCAGCATCAATAGCGGCCTGTTTTTCCCGGGAATCATAAGCCGCGGAGAGAATCAAGACCGGAATATGTGCGGTTTCGGGTTGTTCACGCAAACGGCGCACCATGGTGCTGCCGCTCATTTCCATCATGCTGAGATCGACTATGATCAGATCCGGGCGCGTAACAGCCGCCAGCTTGATGGCCCGTTTGGCAGAAGGGTCATAGATGGGATCGTGTCCCAATATTCGGGTGGCCTGATCAAGCAATTGCAGGGTCAGACTGTCATCATCCACAAACAATATTCTTGCCATTCAAACCCTTATCCAAATCTCCTCCCGCAGTTTTGACCACGGGAGGAGATGTCATCTAGGTCGGGTCAGAGCCCGTAAATTTGACCGAACTTGGTCTTGAGATACTGCATGTATGGCCCGGGATCGATGCGGGAGCCGGTGATCTTCTGGACCAGTTCCTGTGGTTCAAACATCGAACCGTGGGCATGGACGTTCTGCCGCAGCCAGGACAACAGGGCACTGAATTCTCCCTGTTCGATTTGGGCATTCAAATCCGGGATGGCTTGCTGGATCACATTCCAAAGCTGGCAGGAAACCAAATTGCCCAAGGCATAGGTTGGGAAGTAACCAATCAAACCATGGGACCAGTGCACGTCCTGCAGTACGCCCACCTTGTCGGTCGGCGGCGTCAGGCCGAGGTACTCCTGGAAGCGGGTGTTCCAGGCTGCGGGGAGATCCGCCGGTTTCAGGCTGCCCTCCATCAGGGCAATTTCCAGCTCCAACCGGAGCATGATGTGCAGATTGTAGGTGGCCTCATCGGCTTCAACCCGGATATAGGAGGGTTTAACTTTGTTGATGCCCCGATAGAAGGTCTCCAGGTCCACATTGGCCAGTTGGGTGGGGAAGTACTCCTTGAAACGCGGGTAGAAGTGCTTCCAGAAGGCATAGGAGCGGCCAATCAGATTTTCCCAGAGGCGGGATTGCGATTCGTGCAGCGCCATTGACGCTCCATCCGCCAGGGGCAGGCCGCGCAGCACGGGGTCAAAACCCTGCTCATACAGGGCGTGCCCGCCTTCGTGCATGGTGCTGAAGAGGGCCGAGCCGACATACCCAGTATCAAAGCGGGTGGTGATGCGCACATCCCCCAGGCCAAAGCTGGTGGTAAAGGGATGGGCGGACTTATCCTGACGGCCGCGGTTCCAATCGTACCCCATTCGGGTGGCGACTTCAACACCGAAGTCCCACTGCGCCTGTTCGGGATAGTTCTGGAACAGGAAGCTGTTATCGATCTCCGGACGGGCGGCGATGGCTTGCACCAGTTCAACCTGCACAGGACGCAGTTGATTGAAAATGGCCTGAACTTCGGCCGTTTTCATGCCGCGTTCAAAATCGTCCAGCAAGGGATCATAGACATGATCGTAAGGGGCAAAATAGGAGGCATATTCGCGGCGCAGTTCAATCACACGTTCCAGATGCGGCAGGAAGGCGGCAAAGTTGTTTTCGGATCGGGCGCGCGCCCAGGCTTCCTGGGATACCGCGGTCACCTGGGCGAACTCGGCGACTTTGGCTGCCGGCACCCGGGTGGCCTTGTCAAAATCACGACGGCAGTATTTGACCAGGCGCGCCGGGATCGAATCGGGGTCCAGGTTGGCGGCTTCAGCTTCCGCCGCGATAATCAAAGCCTGGGTCTCATCGCAGACAAATTTTTTATGAGACAGTTCTGCCAGCACACCCAGTTGAAAACCACGCTCTTCTGCGCCACCCGGGGGCATGTTCACCTGGGCATCCCAGCCCAGCACGGCAGAAGCGCGCTGAATGGCGCCAACCTCGCGCACCAGAGTTTCAAGTTGTTCGATTTTTGTCATGGAATTCTCCCAAAAAATCAAGCCACCCGCCAGCGCAGGGCATCGCCGCGCAAGGCAGCCAGCACTTCGCTGGAGATATCCACCGCGGCGCGCTCCTGGGCTTCAACCGTCTGGGCACCAATGTGCGGAGTGCAGACCACACGGGGATGATTGACCAGGGCGGTCTGTCCCGGCGGTTCGGTGGCGAAGACATCCAGGCCGGCGCCGGCAACCTTGCCGGATTCCAAGGCAGCCAGCAAGGCTTCCTCGTCAATCACACCACCCCGGGCGGCGCAAACCAGGTAGACGCCTTGTTTCATTTTCGCAAAAGCCGCGGCATTGAGCATGTTTTTGCTGTCAGCGGTCAGCGGAATATGCATGGTGATGATGTCAGCCTCGGCCAGCAGTTCATCCATGGTCACCGGTTTGCCCCCGCGGCGTTGGATTTCATCACCCGGAATGAGCGGATCATAGCCAACAATTTTCATCCCAAAGGCCGCTGCCCGCTGGGCAACCGCGGCCCCAATGCGGCCAAACCCAATCACACCCAGGGTCTTGGCGTGCAGTTCAGCGCCTTCAAGTTCCTTCTTGATCCATTTACCCGCCTTCATGGTCGCATCGGCCCGGGCGACTTCCCGCACCACCGCGAGCATCAATGCCATGGTGACTTCAGCAACCGCAATGGTGGTCGCCAGGGGAGAATTCACCACAATCACGTTATGGGCCCGCGCCGCGTTCAAATCAATATTGTCCACACCCACCCCAGCGCGACCAACCGCCTTGAGCCGGGTACCGGCTTCAAAAACGGCGGGGATGACCTTCGTCCGACCGCGGACGATGATGGCATCATATTCGCCCACAATTTGCAGCAGTTCATCCGCTGAAATGCCGGTGCGGTCCACAACCTCGGCTGATTGTGCAAGAATGGCCTTTCCTTTTTCCTCCAGGCCGTCAGTCAGCAAGACTTTCCATCCACTCATGACAAGGTCTCCTTATTAAATTGATTTGATGTGAACAGGGAACGTACACAACTATCATTGTACCCGATTTTTGCTTTTGATTCATCCTGTCGCTGTTCCGGGTTTTGGGGTGACAACCGACACTGCAGACAATGGCGGAAATAAGTGGTTCAACACGCACGGCGCGTCGCCAGTCCATAGTGACAACCGACACCGCAGACAATGGCGGAAATAAGGGGAGGAGACCAGTGCCCCTCCTTATGAACGCCGACACGCAAAAATTGCCGAAGCTCTTCGACAGTTGAGCAATCGACAGTTGAGCAAATGGTAAAGGCGGGGACCAATGCCCCGCCCTTTGAAAGCCAACACCCACTTCCGGCAAGTCGCCC
>DAOQTN010000373.1:0-3451 GCA_035340555.1 Anaerolineaceae bacterium
GCCTATCCGCTAAGGGTCTCTTTTGAACCCGTGGCCACCGGATTAAGGTTCATTGAGGTTTTTGATGTCACCTTCAGCGGGTACCAGGGACAACCCATCAAAGGTTGGTTTCTGCTGCCCCGGGAACGGGCGGTCCAACTGCCCTGTGTCGTTGAATTTATTGGCTACGGCGGTGGGCGCGGCGTCCCGATTGACTGGCTGCTGTTTGCCAATCATGGATATGCGCATTTCGTCATGGACACCCGCGGCCAGGGCAGTGTGTGGCGGGCGGGGGACACCCCCGACCCGGAACTGGAGGGAGCCAACCCACAGTATCCAGGTTTCATGACCCGCGGGGTGCTCAACCCACAAACCTACTACTACCGCCGGGTATTCACCGACGCAGTTCGGGCCGTAGAAGCTGCCCGGAGTCACCCGGCTGTGGATTCAAACCGGGTGGCGGTGACCGGCGGCAGCCAGGGCGGCGGCATCACCCTGGCGGTTGCCGGATTAGTACCCGATCTGGCCGCCGCACTGGCGGATGTGCCGTTTTTGTGTCACTACCGGCATGCCACTGAAATCGTTGACACCTTTCCCTACAACGAGATCTCCTTGTTTTTAAAAACCCACCGCGACAAGATTGAGGTTGTGTTCAGCACGCTGGCCTACTTTGATGGTCTCAACTTTGCCACCCGCGCCCGGGCCCCGGCCCTGATGTGCACCGGCCTCATGGATGATGTCTGCCCGCCATCCACGGTTTTCGCCGCCTACAATCACTACGCCGGGCCCAAGAAAATGATCGTCTGGCCCTACAATCATCATGAAAACGGCGGAACGCTGCAAACCCTGGAAAAGCTCAATTTTCTAAACGCCCTTTGGGGGTGAACCGGTCCCCGACAGCCGGAACCCGAACGGCGGCAATTGGATGATAAAAAGCTGCGCCCTTGCGGACGCAGCTTTTGTGATCAAGTATTTGCAGCTTATTGCAGCAAACGGTTAGCGACGGTCGTAACCACCGCGGCGGTTGTCGCGCCGATCATCACGGCGATCATCGCGCCGGCCGCCACCTTGGGGACGTCCGCCCCCACGGCCGCCGCCGCCACCACCCCGCGGCTTGTCACTCGCCTGGGCTTCCTCAAGGGTCCAGCCCTCCAGGACGGCCTGGCGGGACAGGCGGATTTTGCCGGCGGGATCGATGCCGGTGATCATGACGGTGAGTTCATCACCCAGAGAAACAACCGACTCCACACTCTCGACGCGCTCACTGTCAAGCTGCGAGATATGAACCATGCCGTCGACACCAGGTAAAATTTCAACGAAAGCGCCAAAATCGGCAATCCGGACGACTTTACCGGTATAGATGCGGCCCAAGATCGGCACCTCAACCAGGCTTTCAATCATTTCACGGGCCCGGGCTTCAGCCACGCCATCGGCAGTGGCAATATAGACAGAACCGTCCTCGGCAATGTCAATCTTGGCACCAGTCTCTTCCTGAATGGAGCGAATCATCTTTCCGCCAGGGCCGATGATGGCACCGATTTTATCCACCGGCACCTTGATGATGGTAATGCGCGGCGCGTGCGGCTTCAAATCAGGACGTGGGGCCGGGAGCACAGCCAGCATCTGGTCAAGGATGCTCAGGCGAGCCACGCGGGCTTGTGACAGGGCTTTTGACATCAACTCCGCAGTCAGGCCATCAATTTTGATGTCCATCTGCAGGGCGGTGATCCCTTCGGTGGTGCCGGCAACTTTGAAGTCCATGTCGCCCAGGTGGTCTTCCATGCCCTGAATATCGGTCAGGATCATGGTCCGGTCGCCTTCCTTGACCAATCCCATGGCCACCCCACTGACAGGGGCCTTGATCGGCACACCCGAATCCATGAGGGCCAGGGTCGAACCACAGACCGATCCCATCGAGCTGGAGCCATTGGAGGCCAGCACTTCCGAGACCAGCCGGAGAGTGTAGGGGAAATCCGCTTCGGGGGGGATCACGGGAACCAGAGCGCGCTCAGCCAGGGCACCATGACCGATCTCCCGGCGGGATTGGCCGCGCAGCGGCTTAACCTCGCCGGTGGAATAGGGCGGGAAGTTGTAATGGTGCATGTAGCGTTTGGTTTCCTGTGGCACCAACGAGTCAAGTTCCTGAGCCTCCTTGGGCGTACCCAGGGTGGCCAGGGTCAGGACTTGGGTCTCACCACGGGTGAATAGACCCGAACCATGGGCGCGCGGGGAGATATCCACCTCACACCAAATCGGGCGGATTTCCTCGGGGCGGCGGCCATCCGGGCGGGTGCCATTCAGGATGCGTTCCCGGATGATGCGCTTGTGCGCCTCTTCAAAAGCCTGCTTGACAGCCGGGGCCAGGGTTTCGTCCGCGGCCGAGAATTCAGCCACCACCGTGGCCTCGAGCGTGTCAATAAAGGTATACAGATCAGCCTTGTTATGGGGTGCATCCAGGGCAGCGGTCAGTTCCGGGGTAATCCGTCCGGCAACGCGAGCGACAAGAGCCTCGTCCAAGGGGAAGGTTTGCACCTGGCGCTTGGGTTTGCCGATCTCGGCGGCCATTTTCAGCTGGGCATCCACAATCGGCTGAATGGCCTGATGGCCAGCCATCAACGCCGCCACCATGTCCGCTTCCGGAATTTCATACGCACCGCATTCCACCATCAGGATGGCGTCGCGGGTGCCGGCAATGCGCAGATCCAGATCCGATTCAGCCAGTTGGGTGAAGGTGGGATTGATGATGAATTCACCATTGATCCGCCCCACACGCACCGCGCCCACCGGACCGCCCCAGGGGATGTCTGAGATCATGACGGCCGCTGAAGCCGCATTGATCGCCAACACATCCAGTGGGTTTTCACCATCAGCCGATAGCGAGAACATGATGACCTGAACATCATTGCGGATGTTCTTGTCAAACAGCGGGCGCAGCGGCCGGTCGGTCAACCGGGCGGTGAGGATGGCGTCTTCAGTCGGGCGGCCTTCACGCCGAAAGTAGGAACCGGGAATGCGGCCGCCGGCATAAAGGCGTTCTTCATAATCCACGGTGAGTGGGAAGAAATCCGCAGCTTCGCGCGGATTGGGGCTCATGGTTGCCGCCGCAAAAACGATGGAATCACCAAAACGGACGGTGACAGCACCGCCCGCCTGGGCAGCCAGTTTGCCCGATTCAAATGTGAACGGGCGGCCACCAACGGTGGTCGTATATTGATGTGCAGTTGGTTTCATATTATTTTGATCCCTCTTGGTTGCCCCGGTCAGGGACTGAAAACTGGTCGAGACTGGCCGTCACGCTCACTTTTCAATTCCCAACCGGCAGCACTACGTGAATAGAGTTGGTCTAAAAATCGAGTGGATGGAGAGGCTTCCCCATCCACTCGTTTGGGGCTTGCTTTACCGCTGGCGCAGGTTTAATTTTTCGGCCAGGGAGACGTAGCGCCCGTAATCAACACGGCGCAGATACGCCAGA
>DAOQTN010000374.1:0-3447 GCA_035340555.1 Anaerolineaceae bacterium
GCGCTATTACTTCCGAATTCAAGCCTATGACCAGGGCGGAAACGTTGACCCCAACCCCAATTACGACGCGGTCACGACCGTGGAATGGTTTCCCCCCATCAGTCAAATCATCCCCCTACCCGAGTATTCAAAAGGCAGTACAGTTGTCCTGAAATTAGCCAGCCACGATGTCGGTGGGTCGCCGATTAGTGGTCATGAAGTTCAAGTCTACGACCATGAAATTGGTGAATGGACCACACTGCACGATTCTGTCACCGAGCAGATTGAATTTGAGGGAGAGATTGGCCATACCTACAGCTTTAGATCCGCAGCGACTGATCGGGCCAATAACATTGAAGACTGGCCAACTGCCCCTTATGGGGATACGACAACGACCCTGTATGAGCGGGCCATCACCGGACACGTGTACACCAATACCGGACTGCCGGTAACCAGTGCGGAAGTCATCACCAACCCACCTCCAATAAATGACCCTTCTTCTGATCAGAGCGGGTTTTATGCAGGGTATTTGGGGGGCGACAGCAATCCCTTGACCGCTTTCTGGACCAAGGACGGCTATGGAAGTGTACCCACTACCAGCTACGCCGGAAGTCAGGATGTTATGGTGGATGCCTATCTGCCACCCGCAGACAACGTGGTCGTGAACTGGGATTTTGAGGAAAATCCTGACACCCTGGCAAACTGGATGACCGGTGGCCTTTATGTGCCCTCACCCAATTTGGATCGATATCACACCGGGATAATCAGTGCAACCGTGGGTTTGACCGCCGGTCTGGGCACACCCGCCCCGGCAGCCTGCTTCAATCCCCTTGCCAGTGCCACGACTCCGGATGGGGTTTTTCATGTCATCTGTGAGGGGATGTTCCATCTATCGTATGATCACGGGCAGTGGTCCGCGCCAACCCAGATCTCATCCGATACGCCACTCAGACAAAATTTAAGTTTGTTGGTCGGGGAGGATAACAGTCTGCACATTTTTTGGAAACGTACCACCCCATCCGCGACCGAACAATACATTAAGCGGGATCCTGCGGGAGCTTGGTCTGCCATCATGACCCTGTATACAGTTTATTCCGATTCAATCCAGGCATTTGCCATCGACGCAACCGGTGGGGTGCATGTGGTTTATGGCCGTTCCAGTCAAAACACCATTAACTACGCTCATTGCTGGCCAAATGGAACCTGGGATTCCCCAACCACATACGCCATTCCGATTGAGTATAAAATCTCTTATCTGGCCCTGACCACGGATCCATTAAACCAACCCATCGTTTTTTATTGGACAAATGCAAATTCCGATCTCGGCTTCCTCAGCATCATTCAAAAGCAAAGCGGCGGATCCTGGCAAAACCTGTTAAGCAATATCAGCACAGAGACGCCCCAGTCCGCGGTTGTTGTAACCACTTTAGCCGATGAAGAAATGGCCGCAGTCTGGATTTCAAAAAACTCAACCTGGATCACCCGCCGGGACCTTGCCGGGACGTGGAGCACCCCGATTGCAGCCGGCCCGAGCACTGGTTTACGCCGGCCAAGGCTTCAAATTGCACAGGGAATTGATAACAAGCTATATATGTTCTCACAATACATTGATTGGCCCGCTCGTTATTTCACATCCATCAGTTTCATCGATCTGGATACCAACCAGAGATCGGAAAGTTACCTCGAGGTAAATCGATGCGAGGTTACCGCCGATCAGCAAGGCCGGCTCCATGTCGCTTATAATTTCACAAACTCCAATCATCTCTACTATCGTTATCAGGATGATGCTGGAAACTGGTATGATGAGTTGATCAAATCCGCTGCCGGAGATATTTACCCGTATGTTCATGACATTGCCATCGACGAATCCGGCCAACCGCAATTCATTTATCAAGAAGGCGCTAATGTCATTCACCAAACCCGCCTGATCTATGCCCCCCAATCCGGCAGTTCCCTGCTCAAACAAACGGTGCTGGTTCCTGCCGGAGATCCCTACCTTTCTTTTATGTACGCGACCAGCGGTTTGGGTTCACCCAATGTCCAGCTCAAGGTAAGCGTCATGCAGAGTGGAGAAACGACCGAGGTCTTTGCCACATCACCGGACATTCCTTTTAAGTGGAAACACGCGGTGATCGACCTGAGCCCTTGGGCGGGGCATTCAGTCACCCTGGGCTTTTCGGCAACGCAAACGCTGGGCCAACTGCGCACAGCCTATTTTATCGATGAAGTCAGTATTGGCACGGGCTATACCGATATTTGGGTCCATGGGGCAGCCGGTGAAGCCCGACCCGGCGAGACGCTGGCCGTTCAGATCCATTATGGCAACCGCAGCATGGTTGCTGCCGGCGCCAGTTCACTGACGCTGACGCTGCCGGCCGGATTGAGCCTGCTGGAGGCCAATCCGCCCGCGGATGAACCCGGCGGCACCACCTGGACGATTGGGACAATCCCGGCCTACGCCAATGGGCTCATTACGCTCAACCTGGAAGTTGCACCGGAGGTCCCCCTGTTTACGGCATTGGTCGGTGATGTCAGTCTCACGACCGGTGCGGAGCTGGAAACAGCCAACAATCATGGTCAATTACTGGTTCGGGTGGGAAATTATCTCTTCCTGCCGCTGGTTGAACGATAAAATAAACCGCAGCGATCAGAAAACCACAGCCCGGAGCATCAGGTCCGGGCTGTGGCGTCTGGTGGGAAAAATCCGGTGACAGGTTGGGGGGATGATTAGTGTTGGTGGGGGCTGAGGTTCTCAACACCGGGCAGACGGCCAATGAGCTCCTGCGGATGGTGAATGAGAATGGGCAGATGTTCGGGACAGATGTAAAATTTGCCACCCTGATAGGTGAGGGTCAGCAAGGGCACTTCAGAATCCGCCCGCTGGCAGGCGACACAAACCGGTTGGGAAGGGGTTTTGGGATCAGACATCGGATGCTCCTGGTATAAAGTGGATATATTTTATCACATTATCGTCAATGTGCGTACTGGTCGATCATGGCATCCAGTTCCTGCAAGACCGCTGGGATTTGATCAGGGGCAATGCCAGGTTGAATCACCTGCCAGGCCGCATCCTCAAGAATATGCCGGACACTGCTCCAGGAGGCGATCCCAGGGGCCGGCTGAGCCCAATCGAGCCACGCCAGAGTCGCCGCCCACTGCGGCAGGGCATCGGCGTAGGCTGACATGAATTCCGTGGCCGTATCGCTGAGCGGGTAAGCCCCGGCCGATTGAGCCAGTAGAGCCTGCCGTTCCGGTTCAACCAGCCAGCGGACAAAAGCCCAGGCCGCAAGTTGTTCCGCCGGCGCAGTTTGGAAAATGGCATAGGTCGGTCCACCAACCACGGCCACAGGCTGTCCCGCGGGTGAAGGGAAGGGGATGACCAGCCAGGTATCCGTGCTTTTCTTGAGGGTCTGGACCCGCTGCTGCACGGCAATATCCGTCAGATCACCGGAAAACATCAGGGTCTGG
>DAOQTN010000375.1:0-1242 GCA_035340555.1 Anaerolineaceae bacterium
TGTACCTGACCCTCCCTGCTTTGATGGATGCCTCGCTGTCGTTTGCCCGGGCAATTGCCGCGCACGTCGAGCTGCATATGCTGCTCCAGGTCACGCCGGGCGGCTGGCGCACCAGCCTGTTTGATGTCAACCCGGTCAGCCCGTCCTCCGACTTGCTCCCCGTAGAGCCGCTTCTTTCGGGTTACCCGGCCGGGCTTTCAAGTTACTGGCGCGCATCCGCCAGCTTTCAGGCGGCTGTCTTTGGCGGAAGCAGCGCCCTGCATCCTGCCAGTTGGGCTGCGGCTCGCTCGGTGCTGCGCTTTGCCCGCCAGCTTCAACCCGACATCATCCATCTGGAGACCACCCTGGGCCGCATGGTTGGGGCCCTGCCGCTCTTGCGCCGCCTTGCACCGCTCGTGATTACTGTCCACGATCCTTCACCTCATTCTGGCGAATCGCCGCTGAAGAAAGTTCTCATCCGCGCCCTCACCTATGCCCGCGCAGATCATTTCATCCTGCACAACCGCACGCAGTCAGTCCAATTCTGCCAGACCTACCATGTCCCTGCCGGGCGGGTGTCTGTCACCCCGCTGGGTGTCTATAGCCTCTACCGCCTGTTCAGTCAGACCACCCCGCTCTCCGACCCCCACACCATTCTCTTCTTTGGCCGGTTATCCCCTTACAAAGGTCTGGAGACCCTGCTGCAGGCGGCCCCGCAGGCCTGCTTGCAGATTCCCCGCCTGCGTTTCGTAATCGCCGGGCGCCCCAACCCCGATTACCGCCTGCCCTCACTGCCAGCCTTGCCCAATGGCGGCCATTTTGAATTTATCCCCGACTATATCCCTAACGCCAGACTTGCCAGTCTCTTTCAGCAGTCCGGCCTGGTTGTCTGCCCCTATACCGATGCAACCCAGTCCGGCGTTGTGCTTACCGCTTATGCCTTCGGCCGTCCGGTCCTGGCTTCCCGGGTTGGCGGCTTGCCAGAATATATCGATGAGGGTCGTACCGGCTGGCTGGTTCCACCCGGTGATGTCAGTGCTCTGGCTGCTGCTCTGGTGCAAGCGGTCACCGCCCTTCGCTCCGATGGCGATGCTTATCGCCAGGCAATTGCCGCCCGCTCCGCCGCCGACCTGAACTGGGAGACCATTGCTGCTCAAACCCTGGATATTTACCGCCAGACCCGTCAGGAGTGGAAATCATGAAACCTGTCATCAGCGTCTTCTTTGACGGATTGAAGCCCGAAAGCCTCTCTGTCATGCCCTT
>DAOQTN010000375.1:1342-3444 GCA_035340555.1 Anaerolineaceae bacterium
TCATCAGCGTCTTCTTTGACGGATTGAAGCCCGAAAGCCTCTCTGTCATGCCCTTCCTCAATGCCTTGCCCCATCAGCGCCGCCTGGAAACAGTTCTGGGTTATTCGGTCACCTGCCACGCGTCCATGTACACAGGTGTTTATCCTGACCGGCATGGGCTCTGGTTCCTCTGGCTGCGCTCCCCTCAGACCTCGCCCTTCCGCTGGATAACTCGCCTTCCGCTTTTGAAGCATCTGGATTGTCTCCCGGTCTGGATGCTGGTTCACCGCTTGACCGCCCGCCGCACCCATCTGACGGCCTACTGGGGCATTCCCCGCCTCTATAATCTCCCGCTGCGTTACTGGCCCACCATTGATGTCGCTGAAAAACGCTACTGGGATGAAGATGGCTACCTGGAGGGCTGCCCCACCATCTTTGAGCGCTTGCGCCAGGCCAATCTCTCATATGAGGTCGTCGGCATGGTCCCGCATGTGATTGATACCTCCCGCCTGGTTGCCGAACACCGTTTTACCGAAGTGCGCCCCTGGCACTACCTCTTCATCGGTGATGTGGATGCCCTGACGCATCACGCCACCCAGACCGCCCCGGAGGTGCTGGATAAACTGCGCCAATTTGACCAGATTGTTGCTGACCGCTGCGCTGAAATGGAGCGGCTGGCGGGTGGCTACGAACTGGTCGTCTGGTCCGATCATGGGCATGTACCGCTGCAACAGAAGATTGACCTCTATGCCCTTTTCCGCCAATCGGGAGACCGGCTCTCGCGCTACATGCACATCATTGATACCAACTTCGCCCGTTTCTGGTTCCGAGATGACCGTGAACGCCAGCAGGTGACCGCCGTCTTGGAAAAAATCCCCAATGGCTTTGTCCTATCCCCGGAAGATATGCAGCGCGAGCATGTGACCATGCCCGATAACCGCTACGGCGACCTGATCTTTTACCTGGATGCCGGCAGCGCCTTTTCTCGCACCATTTTTGGCTTTGGCCTGCGCCAGAAATCTATCCATGGCTACCTGCCTTCCCACCCCGATTGTGACGGCGTCTTTCTCAGCACGGCGCCCATCGCTCCCGCGGTGGAGCGGGTTCGCCTGGTTGATATTCAACCCTCTTTGCTGGCCCTGCTGGGTCAGCCAATCCCATCCGGCCTGGATGGTCGCGTGATCTGGAGTTAATCATGGGCCGCTACACCTTACAGACTGATCCGCGTGTTGACCAGATGGTCTCAGAGCATTTGGAGATTATCCGGGCTGCCGTCCTGCGTGTCATCAATCCCCAGGCCCTGCTGCTGGCGGGCAGCTTTGGCCGGGGCGAAGGCAGCGTCAGCGTCTCCGAGGCTGGCCTCGTCCTTTTATCAGACTACGAGGTTTGCCTCATCAGCCCATCCCCGGCGGCGCGTCTGGCAGTGGATCGCATTCTGCAAGACCTCGACGGCAAAATTTCTGCTTCGGTCTCGCTTTTCTGGAATACCCCGGCCCGGATTCGTAATAACCGGGCACGCAATCTGTCTTTTGGGCACCCCAGACCTACCATCGGAATGTACGAGTTGAAAGCTGGTTCCCAACTCCTGTATGGCGACTTTGACCTGACCTACAACCAGATTGATCCTGCCGCCATTCCACCCAGTGAGGGTGTGCGGTTGATTGTTAATCGCATGATGGAAGTAATCGATGCCTGGCGGGGTGGGGGTGGGTTGGGCCTTCCCCTGGCAAAATTGACTCTGGCCTGCGGTGATGCGCTCTTACTGATATCTGGGTTTTATCATTATTCGTATAGTCGTAGGGCGTTGCGTTTTGACGCGGCCTTCCCGCATTTTGCAGATCGCATGGATCCCCATTTTCTCACCCTTTATCATCGCGCCGCTGAACGCAAGCTCAACCCCGGCCCCAATGCACCCTTTGATATTACTCCCGAGGAGGTGACCTCAGTTTCCCGGGCTTGCCAGCAGACGCTTGCCATTTTACTGGACAAGTTGGACGCCGCCCCTTGTCAATTGGCCGTGCGGTGCGCTGCGGCTGTCCCGATTCTGTACTGCACAGGCGTTGCCCCGGCCCTCGACCCGCTCTATGAGCGCCTCATCTTAGCCTTGCGCGCCCGCCGTGCCG
>DAOQTN010000376.1:0-3442 GCA_035340555.1 Anaerolineaceae bacterium
TGTGCTGGCGCATGGCGGGCGTCAAAAAGGCGGCTTTTTCCGGGTCCTGCGCCATTAGGCCGAGAAATGCTTCGATCTCGTCGTCAAGCACCGCCGGATCGCTGGCTATATACCAGCAAAAAGGCGTGCCTGATTCTTCCAGGCGGCGCATTTTACGGCGGATCTCGTGGCGTTGCTTTTTGTCAATTGTACCCAGGTAGGTTTCCCAATCGCCGGGCAGGGGCACGTAGGGGGAATGCTGCAGGCACTCGGTGCGATAATCCCAACCCATGCGGGTGGCGGCGGTTTGCAGTGCCGGCAGGGTCGGTGAGCCTTCCAGTAGATTGTAGAGGTCCAGCGCGCTCCAATCGGGCAGGTTGCAGAAGGTCAGAAATGGCAACAGACCATCCAAAAAGGGTTGCAAATCCGATGGGCGAGCCAGTACATCCAAGTAATCCGAAACTTCCACACTGCCAAGCAGCATCAGGCGGCCCGGAACACCAGGCAGGCCGGGTGTCCAAAAGAGTGGTGCCACCCCGGTCAGCCGTCCGCCCGAGCGGGCCGTGACCACCGCAACCTGGAGCTGCGGCCATTCACCGCCGCCGCGGGTTTGCACCCAGGCTGACAGATACTCATGCCGCAAAAACGGCAAGTGGGCGACGCTTTCAGCCAGCAGATCATTCCATTCGCCAGCCAGATCCAGGGGGTATTCGGTGTGCAGTGTGTAATCCATGCAGTCAATTATACCGCGAGGGGTTGGGGTTTGCCTGATACCAAGGTGAAACCATATTTTGAGGTCTCAAGGCCCCGGATGACATTGCCAATCGGGATGTGCTGGATAAATGACCACACCTGATGTGATCAAATCATCAGACGCCCCGGGCACAACCATCGGCGCGGGGATCGGATCCGCCACAAAGCACACCGGTGATAGGGTCACGGACGATGATTTGGCCGCGACCAAACAGGGCCCGTCCCCAGCCGCTGACCGGATGCACCGGCTGCCCCCGTTCAACCAGCGCCGCCAGCACCGCTTCGGGAATGCCCGCTTCCAACGCCACGCGTCCACCTTCCACCGCAGGTTCAATGCAGAAGCGCGGCAGGTCCAGCGTCGCCTGTGGGTCCCAGCCATCATCCAGCAGACTGACAGCAGTTTGCAGATGTCCTTGAGGCTGCATAAAGCCGCCCATCACACCAAACGGACCATAAAGCGAGCCGTCAGCACGAGTGATCAGTCCGGGAATGATGGTATGATAGGGTCGCTTTCCCGGTGCCAGTGCGTTAGGATGGTGCGGGTCCAGAGAGAAGTTATGGCCGCGGTTTTGCAGGCTGAAACCCCAGCCGTGCGGTACAATGCCGGTGCCAAAACCCATATAATTACTATTGATAAACGAACAGGCATTGCCCGCCTCATCCACCACACAGAAATAGACCGTATCGCTGACAGCCGGAGGCGTACCGTGGGCCATATCAAGACGGGCCCGGTGGAGGTCAATCAAGGCCGCGCGCTCGCGCCCATAGGCTGTGCTCAGGAGGCCCTCCAACGGCGCCGGACAGAAGACTGGATCAGCAATGTAATAAAAAGCATCAGCAAAAGCCAGGCGCATGGCCTCAATTTCCAGGTGCAGGCGATCGGCTGAAAGCGGCGGCAGGCTGGACAGATCAAAATGGCGCAGGATATTCAGGGCCAGCAGTGCCGCCAACCCCTGCCCATTTGGCGGGCATTCCCACACCCGGTGCTCACGGTACTCAACCGATAAAGGCTGCTCCCAAGTGCTGGTATGCGCCGCCAGGTCTGCCAGGCTCAGGCAGCCGCCCGCTTCAGCGACTGTGGCAGCAATCGCCTCGGCTATATCTCCCTGGTAGAAGGCTTGAGCCCCACCAGCAGCAATCCGGCGCAAAGTCTGCCCCAATCCGGGATTTTGAAAGATTTCACCCGGGCGGGGACCCCGCCCATCCAGGGTCAGTTCGCGCCCATTAAGCGCCCGCGCCAACTGCCCAGCGGCAGCGCGCTGCCAGAAATAGCTCGTCACCGGGGCCACGGGAAAGCCACCCTCAGCCAGTTCGATGGCCGGAGTCAGGATGTCGCCCAGCGCCAGGCGTCCGAACCGGCCGACCAGATCGCACCAACCGGCGCAGGCCCCGGGTACCGTGATAGTGTAGGGATGCATGGGGGGCAGTTCCTCGCCCACCCCCTCACTGTACAGCCGCTCGAGCGTCAGCGCAGCCGGGGCTCGCCCCGAACCGTTCAGAGCGCTCACCTCACCGGTGGCAGCAGAATAATAGAGGGCAAAGCAATCGCCGCCCAACCCGGTGGAGGTTGGCTCGGTCACATTCAGCACCGCAGCCACCGCCACTGCAGCATCGGCAGCGGTACCGCCCTGTGTAAGAATCCGCGTCCCGGCGGCAGCAGCCAGCGGCTGTGAGGCGGCCACCATACCCCCACGCCCATAAACGGGCGAGCGGCGGGAGGAAAATTCGAGGGGGTCAGAATTTTTCATTTGTTCCATCTCCTCTGCAAAATCTTTATTTTTTGCAAAGTTTTTCGGTCACTGTTGCGCAGTTATGAGGTTAATTCAAGGGATCATTTCCAGATCCCAGTGCCACCCGGATTTCTGCATAGATCTGGCTGACGGGCACAGCGGCGGCAGCAGCAGCTTGCAGCCGGCCGCTCTCATGGAGCCGCGCCCCCAGGGCCATGCCCTCCGGCGAAGTAGCCTCCCATTCAGCATAGAAATCCGCCCAACCCTGGCGATCAAAGCCACGGCGCAAATGCGCAGCCACCTGCAGTGCCACAATGGACGGCTCCAGGGGGCTGATGGGGCCATTGAGGTGAATTTTCTTGCGGGAAAGATAGGGCGTTTTGCCAAGCAAATTCGTAGAGCCCGCAAAAGAATCCCGGGCGGCATAACTGAGGTGGCGCACACCGCTCATGTAAAAAGCGCCCAGGCAGAGCGGGCAGGGCTCCAGCAGGGTGTAGAGGATGCACTGACGGGGAATGAGCGTTTCGCGATTGATTTGCAGTAAAACGTTAATTTCGGCGTGAGCCAGGTCCCCCTTCACAATCCGCCCATCGGGCTCCGTGTCGTTGATGTGATTGCGCCCGCGGAAAAGCAGTTCACCGGTTGGACTGAACAGGGCCGCGCCAATCGGCAGTGACCCGGCACAGTAAGCCCGCCAGGCTTCCTCAAAACACACCTGCCAGGGGTACTCGATTTCAGACCACTTCAATGACTGTCTCCGGGATGACTTCGCCAATTTCCCAAAACGGCTGCTGGCGCTCGGCGGCCTGCTCACGCAGACCCGCCAGCCGGTCCGGGGGCACCGCCATCAGCAGCCCGCCGCTGGTCTGGGGGTCAAAGAGCAGCATTTGGGCAGCCTCGTCCAACCGGGGCACAAAACGAATGTGGGGCGTATAAAACAGGGCATTGTCACTGGCCCCGCCCGGGAATGTCCAGGCTTC
>DAOQTN010000377.1:0-3431 GCA_035340555.1 Anaerolineaceae bacterium
CTTTACCAATTCCTGGAGGTCGCCAGAGAAATTACAGAAAATTACTTGCGCAATCGGTAAATATCCTGTTCCTCACCGCCAATAGTGACCACTTCAATGATCAACCACTGCTCATCCGGACTCAATCCAAGCTCATAAACATATCTTCCTTGATCAGTAAGAGAATGAGGAATCGTTAATATTTTTTCTTCAGTCCCTGAAACAAGATCGATGATCCAGATTTCAGTCATTTCACGAGAAACGCAAATGAAGTCACCATTTGAAGATTCAACGATTTCATCTCCCGTTGTCAGGTATTCGATCTGCTGCGACTGAAGATCATAGCGCCGAATTTGATCATTGATTGAATAATAGATTTGATTTGGGTTGATGGACAAAATTGCATGATGGAAAAAACCGTAGGAATCGTTGATTTCTAGCGGCGTATATGTATTACTTGAAATCTCAAACAATCGGCCGAATGTGGGAGGAATATTCAATTGACTAATGTAATCATGATATATTAAGATTTGATCATCCCGCCAGCTTTCAACGTACCAGTCTGGTTCGATGGTCACAGCGGTTGCAGCCGAGCCAAAAAGTGCGGGGGGTGTGGGAATTGGGGTTGGTTTCAGCGGTATACAGGCTGTCAAACCTATTAAACAAAGCATATAGAAGATGCGTTTCATTAAGCTGTCCTCCGAAAAATTCCCTCCCGTTTGAACGACGTGGTGTAATGTGATTATACTTCAGCCCGCACCACAGCCAAGGCTAAAAGTCTATTGACATTCCCATCAACTGGTGACGATAATTATGCAAGAGGCCGCCCGGCGGCGAATCGCATCGGGCGGCCTCTATTTACAAACAGAGCGTTTGTTACGGAGACGGCTGAGCCAGCAGGATGGGTAAGAATATGCGGTTCGCTACCCGTGTGGTCAGCAGGGATGTAGTAACCAACCCAGTGCCCCCTTGCGATGTCAGGGTTATCTCCACAACTGATATTGCACCGGATGGGGCCTGGGCAGGCACATGAACAATCACAGGCAAAGAAGCGCTTCCGCCAGACGCAATCGGACCGACGGTAGCAGGAGCATCCACCGACCACTGGGCACCGGTAATATTCACGCTGACATCAAAAGTGGCGTTTGGCTCAGCGCCAAGGTAATTGACCATCAATGTGTAAGTCACGGATTCGCCAGGTGCACTTACCGCAGTTTGATCGGGGGGGAGGGCTACTCCGTAAACCGAAACGGTCAAGCTGTCGCTGTGAGTGAGGCCAAGATTGTCTGTGACGGTGAGCACAGCTTGATAAGATCCTTGAGAGGGATAGGTGTGGGTTGGGTTGGCCTGTGTCGAGATGTTTCCATCGCCAAATTCCCAGAGATAAGCCGTCAAGGTACCATCAGGATCATAACTACTGGCCGAATTAAAGTTGACATTGAGGGGACCATTGCCATTGAGTGGGGCAGCAGAAGCAATGGCAACGGGGGGCTGATTGGGTTGACCGACATAAACCGTCACCGTGTCTGTAGAACTGCCACCACGATCGTCATAGGCTGTCAAAGTGACCGTGTAAACACCTGGTGAGTAAAACGTTTGGTAAGCGGTTGGTCCCCAAGTGTCTGTACCATCACCAAATATCCAGTGGAAATTTCCCAGGCGGCCATCCGGGTCATACGAACCGCGGGCAGAGAAAGCGACATCCAATGGGGGCTGCCCGCTCTGCGGGGCAGCAGAAGCCATGGTCACCGGCAGTTGGTTCGGCGCGGTAACATTCAAGGCCAAGGCCTGAGTCGTGACTGCGCCCTCATCATCTGTTACCATCAGTGAGACTACATAACTACCCGGGGTATTGTAGGTATGGGCAGGATTAGCGCTGGTGGATGTATAACCATCACCAAAATCCCAGCTATAGGCGGCCAGTGTGCCATCGGGGTCTGTGCTGCCTGTGGAACTGAACTGGACGTTCAGGGGAATATTGCCACCCATCACGTTACTTTGGGCGACCGCCACCGGCCACTGATTTCCGCCAGTGCCCAGGCGGGTATAGCCTACACGATAGGCTGAATAAGGCGATTCATTACGCATGATGGACCCTGCAAACAGGCTCACCCCGTCTGAGGCAATCACATTGGGATGTGTTTCTGCAATTGGCAGACTGGAGAAGGCAAACCCTTGGGGGTCAATAATTGTACCGCTCCCGGTTATGCGCATACCAAATAAGTCACCCCGCGCGTCCAAGGGGTCAATTGTTTGCGGGAAGCGATTTTTCTGATCGGTGTAAGCTACCACATATTGACTGCCATCCCAGGCTGCATGGGGGCGATATTGGTTGCCAACCCACGGGGTGAGATTAAGCACGGACTGGATTGTGCCATCGGCATTGACCAACCGCCCAATCAGATCAGTTTCAACCCCTGAGGTCACTTCTGCAGACAGCAATACC
Organism: Anaerolineaceae bacterium; assembly: GCA_035340555.1. Lineage (GTDB taxonomy): Bacteria > Chloroflexota > Anaerolineae > Anaerolineales > Anaerolineaceae > JAGOFZ01. Next base: position 2,426 of record DAOQTN010000377.1, read on the forward strand.
AGTGCCGTGATGCCATTAGAGGCTGCCGATACTTCGTTTATTCCATTGCCGCCCATTGAGTATGGTCCATAGATTGAAAAAGAGGTGCCCAGAGTGCCATCGATATTGACAAAATTGCCTGCGGTGCTGCCAACAGAATCATCGTGTGTATAGGCGCTAAACCAAACCGTCAGCCAGCGGTCACCAAAGGTTGTGACAGCTACCGAGCGAGCATATGATTCACCTACATACAAGGGCGGTGTATCCAATACAGCACCATCACTGCCACGCACGCGGGCAGCAACCGGGTACAGGTACTGTGGGTAAGAGCCATATTTTCTACCCACCACTAAAAAAGTGTCTCCGACTGCGGCAACATCAGTGGGACCAATCGCTGCGGCAATGACAACAAAAGGACTGGCATCTACCAATGTTCCATCCTGCTGGATTCGCTGAGCAACGATGCCGTTATTGTTGTTCCAGGTCACCAGATACACCGAGCCATTCCAGCTTACCGAGGGCTGCCCCGGACCATAGATGGTGTCGCCACTTTCCAGTTCAATGGGTTCGGGGGTCAGTGCATTGCCGTTGATGTCCAGCGGGTGAGCATGAATGCGATGGGCGCTGTCGGTGTCGCTGCGATAAACCGCCATGTAACCACTGCTTCCAACTGCAAAATCAGCATAAACCTGCATCGGTGCGCCAGTTGAAAGAGTCAGACTTGGTGTAGAAACCTGGTTGGATGAAATGTGTGCAGAAACAATGTCGGATTGGTCGTATACAAAAGAAGTCCAGATGAGGTGAATGCCCCCGGTGCCATCGCCAGCAGACTGACCAGCTTCGGGGCCTGTGATGGAAATTCCCCCCGGGTCCAGTACTTGCCCCTCGCTGTTGACGCGAGCAATTGAAACGGCGCCATTATACGCCCAGGAAACCTGCCAATTAATCCCGTCCCAGGCAACACTGGCGATAGTATCTGGAGCAGGTTGGTGATCTAACGAGATATTAACACCCGGATTATCCAACA
>DAOQTN010000378.1:0-3429 GCA_035340555.1 Anaerolineaceae bacterium
AGTAAATGAGTGATTATTTTGGTCAACCGGTTGGCATTTTACAGAATGGTCTCCTGCGCCTGGAGTATTTGCTGGACAAGGGACCCCGGCTTGTCCGCCTTTATTTTCGCGATCGTCCCGATAATATTCTGGCGGAAGTTCCGGATATTGCCATTGCCACCCCGGCGGGTGATTACCACCTTTGGGGCGGGCACCGCCTCTGGCATGCCCCGGAAGTGATGCCGGCCACCTATGCCCCGGATGATGCCGGCGTGGGGGCGACCCCCCTGACAGATGGTGTCCGACTCAGCGGCCCCGTGGAACCCCAGACCGGCATCCGTAAGCAGTTGGAGGTTCACCTGGCTGCTGATCAGGCCGTCGTCGAACTGCGCCATGTCCTGACCAACTGCTCGAACGGCATTGTCCGACTGGCTCCCTGGGCGTTGACCATGCTGCCGCTGGGTGGAGAAGCCCACCTTCCATTTGAAGCACCCCAGCTGGGTTCCCTGCTGCCGAACAGAAGTGTGGTCTACTGGCCGTACGCCCGGCTGGATGATGCGCGACTTTGCTGGGAGCCGGATGCCCTGCGCCTGACTGGCCAGGCAGCGGATGTGCCGCTCAAACTGGGCTGGTTTAATCATGCCGGCTGGTTGAGCTATACCCGGGAGGGCATTACCTTCACCAAACGCTTCACCCCGCACCCGGGAAAACTGCATCTGGATGGCGGCTGCAATGCCGAGGTATACATCTACAACCGGTTTATTGAGTTGGAAACCCTGGGCCCGGGCCTTGAACTGCAGCCCGGCCAGGAGGTGGAACATTCGGAAACCTGGGAGGTAACCGATGCCTGATTTGTCTTTTCGCAACACCCTGCACCCTGAACCTGAACTGACCCGCCCGGTAGATCTATGCGCCGGGGCCGGACGGCTGAACCGGGCGGCAGTGGGCTGGTCACGCCAGCCACTGCATAACTGCAATGTCAGCGGTCACTGGCCGCGCAAGAAGCGTTGGAATTACTGGTGCGTCACCAGTCCGGACTGCCTTTTCTCGGCAACCATTTCCCACATTGATTATCTGGGGATGGCCTTCATATACTTTCTTGACTTCAACACCCTGGCCTTCGCCGAGCAAACCATTGCCGTGCCGTTGGGCCGGGGTTTTACCCTGCCGCCAACAGTCACCGGGCGGGTGGCTTATCAGCACCAGAAGTTGCAGTTGAGCTTTGACGATCAGGGGGACCGGATTGCCCTGCAGGCTGCCAGCCAGGATCTGGGTGGCAAGTCGTTGACCACGACACTGGATATTCACCGACCGGCTGGTCATGAAACACTCAATGCTGTCATTCCCTGGGATGCGGATCATTTTCAATTCACCTCCAAGCAGAACTGCCTGCCGGTCTCAGGCAGTCTGACCTATCAGCAGCAGACCTATCATTTCTCCCCGGAATCAGCCTTTGCCTGTCTGGATTACGGTCGGGGAATCTGGCCCTATGCCTCCTCCTGGAACTGGGCGTCGTTCTCGACCCGCCAGAACGGCCGGACCATTGGGGTAAATCTGGGCGCCAAATGGACCGATGGCACCGGCATGACCGAAAATGGCCTGGCCATTGACGGCCGGCTCACCAAACTCAGCGAAAAGGTTGATTTTATTTATGATTCCAGCAATTGGATGGCCCCCTGGCGGTTGGAAACACACGATTCGGAACGAGTCCGCCTGGTGTTCACCCCGTTTTTTGAACGTGTTGCCAGGACGGATGCCCTCATCCTGACCTCTGAAGTTCATCAGATGATTGGCCGCTTTGATGGGACCCTGATCACGGCCGCCGGGGAGACCGTGACAGTTTCTGCGGCGGTGGGCTGGGCTGAAGACCATCATGCCCGCTGGTGAGCCAAAAGCGGTATAATACATCCGATTCGTCCCCGGGAGGTAATCCTCATGTCTTTTCCACATCCTTTTTATCGCTGGCGCCCGCATCCCTGGCACGGGCTGGAGATCGGTCCCAAGCCGCCGGAAATAGTGCATGCCTATATTGAAATCACCCCCTTTGATCTGGTCAAGTACGAAGTGGATAAAGAAACCGGTTACCTGCGGGTGGATCGCCCCCAACGCAGCTCATCCCAACCTCCCACGTTGTACGGTATCATCCCCCGCACCTACTGTGGAGCACGGGTGCAGCGTCTGTCGCCGCAATCCCAGCGCGGGGATGGTGATCCCCTGGATATTTGCGTCATTTCCGAGCGTCCCATCACCAAGTCGGAAGTGGTGTTGAACGCTCGGGTGATTGGCGGGATCCAGATGATCGATACGGGCGAGGCTGATGATAAAATCATTGCCGTGCTGGCCAATGACAGCTTCTGGGATCGTGCCCAGGATATTAATGACCTGCCGCCGGTCCTGGTGGAGCGTCTGCGCCATTATTTTGGCACTTACAAGCTGCTGCCTGGCAAGGAAAACGTGACCTTTATTGCCGGTGCCTATGACCGCCAAGCGGCCTACGCCGTGGTTGAAGCGGCGATTGCAGATTACGAAGAGGCGTTTGGCGTTTAGACGGACCGGCTGGGTCGGGCATCTTCCCTTCCCTTCCCTTCCCTTCCCTTAGTTTACCTTAGTTTACCTTGCCTTGTCTTGCCTTACCTTGCTTATCAGCGCCTCAGTGAACGCGCTGAAATATTAACATGCCGCGGCTGTCGTAGATGTCTGTTTCCAGTGTTTTCACCAGGGTGTAGGTTTGCTGGAAGGTTTCATCTTTTAATAAGCCTTCCCGTCCATAGACCTCCAGAATGATCACCCAGTCGGGTTGTTCATCCAGGATGAGTTGGGGGGCAATGGCATAGTTGATCACATAATAGGAGTCATCCAGGGGGTAGTACTGCAGCGATTCTTCCGAGTTCAACCCCACTGTGTCCAGGATGCGGGCCGGGGTGTGGTAGCCCAGCACCCCCACATCACCGGCGGCCAGGACGGTATCCGCCGTCATTTGGGGGGCAACAAACTCGGCGGCCTCCCGGTACAGCAATTCCAATTTAAACCAGGCCATTCCCGGTGCCGGACGGTCGGGACCGTGGTCGGGGTGCAGTTCCCAGGCGCGCAGCGTGAATGCCAGCGGCAGCAGCAGGATGATCAGGGCCGCGACCCAGCTGCGCCGCAGGGCGGCACCCAGATCTCCACTTAACTTCAAAAGACTGCCAGCGCCAGTTAATATGAAGAAGAAGTAAGCTGGCAGGGGTGGGGTCAAATACCAGCGAAAAATCAATGGATTGGGAATGGCAAATGTGATGAAGTACAATCCGGGAAACAGCATCCAGGCCAGCAGGCGGCGTTCGATCGCAAAGACGCGCCGGGCCCCCAGAATATACAGGAACGGATACAGCACCAGTCCCAGCCCGACCGCAATTTTTGTGCCCAGCGTGCTCTGCTCGATGAAAGGAGTCGCATAATGCTGGATCAGCC
>DAOQTN010000379.1:0-3420 GCA_035340555.1 Anaerolineaceae bacterium
TCCGGGCTGCTTGCTGGTCTTGACCAGTGACTTGCGGTTGAGCAGCGCGTTGATGTGGCCGTCGCGGTCAGGGTCAACGTTGGTGTTGGCGTTTCTGTGGCTGGTCCGGCCAGGACTGATTGCAGCGTGCACCCCCAGAGCAGTATTGAACTGCCGAATAGACATCCCACAATGGCCAATATCCGCAGACGCATGATTCCTCCTGAGTAAGCTGGGGCTTGAAGGTGCACTCGATCTCACGTGATTGCAAGAGGGCCCCACAACCGAAGCCAACCTTCTGATTGATATAATCGTCAATATTCCATAACCGACTGCACAAAGCGATGCCGGATTGTAATTGCAGTTTGTGGAGACTCCCAAACAATTACAGGGCGCTGCCATTTTACGACTATTCCAGGCGGGCTACAAGGGCTAAAAATCATGAGTGGGAGGGCAGCTGCGTCTATATCCATGAATGGATGGTTACTTTCGGGGACTCTTCAGTTTGGTGTCGCTCGATAACCATTCACTGAGACCAGGGGTTTTTGACGGGATTGTGCAAGATGCTGATGGTTTTCCGGCAGTTGCCTCTGGTAAATCCCGTGCCGGATCAAACGATAATTTTAGGTTTTGGTCCATTATGGATTGCCACGTTGAGGACTGCGCTCATGGAAAAAACACCTCACCGCAACCCGGGTGTAAATTCTGCGTATACCTAACGTTGTAATTTCACTGCATTATCAACCCCACCAGCCAGAAGCGGCAATGCAATTACAAGACAACCCTTAGCCGATTCACGGGAACTTCAATGTGGTGGCATTGAATACCACCCGCTGTTTGGAAACGACAGACCTCACCCTTTAATTTTTTCCGGCTAATGGGTGACCAAAACCACAACTAGTGATGCGGGATTGCATAAGAATCAGGAGACCCTCATGGAGCAGATGCCCCACCTCAAAAAAGGAAAAATCAACTGGATCCGGCGTTTTGTCGGCTGGATTCGGAATTTCTGGCACGCCATCACCCCGGGGCCGCACGCCTGGCAGGGCGCGAATTGGGGCTTGAGCATTGTGGTCATTACGCTTGTGCTTTATACCACTTACAACGCTTTTGCCCCCTTTGGCTGGCTCGCCTTTGTGCTGGGTTTTCTGGCGCTTTTGGGCGTCGCGGCTCTGCTGAAGGGGTTGTCAATCCTGTTGATCCGGTTGGCGGGCGCTATTCCAACCGGCTATAAGAGCACCCTGGTGGGGGCCGTGCTCCTGTTGTTTGTCTGTTTTCTCATGCTGAATTTGGGTTTTGCTGTCATCCTGTTGGGGATCGTGGCGGTCTCATCCTTGCTGGGCGCGGCGGTGGGGGTGCTTTTGCGGAGGGGGTGGCATGGGGCTACCAAAGCCCAACGCACCATGATCGGGATGGGACTGGCCTTGGGACTGCTGGGGCTGCTCGGCGGGGGCGCCTGGCTGCTGGATGATGGCTCTCCGGTCACGTCGCCGCCCAATGCGGCCGCCCAGGCCGGCGCCGGGGTGGTGCCCCTGGCAGTTGGAGACCCCTCGCAGCCCGGACCCTATACCGTCCAGACGTTGTTCTATGGCAGCGGCAGTGACCAACGCCGCCCGGAATACGGCACGCAGGTTGATCTGGTCACCCAGGCGGTGGATGGATCAAAATTGGTTGAAGACTGGTCGGGCTTGCGCAGCCTTTACTGGGGGTTCGGCCCTGAAACCTTGCCGGTCAATGGACGGATCTGGTTTCCCACCGGCCCCGGTCCATTCCCATTGATCTTGATGGTGCACGGCAACCATGAAATGGAAGCTTACTCAGACCCGGGTTACGCCTACCTGGGCGAACTGCTGGCCAGTCGGGGGTTTATCGCGGTCTCGGTGGACGAGAATTTTCTGAACCTTTCCCCAACGGCTGATCTATTGTTCCTTAACAGTCTGCAGGAGGAAAACGATGCTCGTGGCTGGCTGTTGCTGGAGCATCTCAAGGTCTGGCAGGATTGGAATGCCACGCCTGGTAATCCGTTTTATCAAAAGGTTGATCTGAACAAGCTGGCATTAATGGGACACTCCCGGGGTGGCGAAGCGGTGGCCGTGGCCGTCGCCTTCAATCACCTGCCCTTTTATCCGGATGATGCTTCGCTGGCTTTTGATTACAATTTTAATATTTGCTCGGTTGTGGCGATTGCCCCGGTGGATGCCCAGTATCTGCCGGCAGATCAATTGATCCCGCTGGAAAATGTGAATTACCTGGTGTTGCATGGTGCCCAGGATATGGATGTGACCTCATTTGCTGGAGCGCGGCAGTATGAAAGAATTCGGTTTACTGACGGTCAATTCCGGGTCAAAGCTGGGGTCTACATCTACGGCGCCAATCATGGGCAGTTCAATACAGTTTGGGGGCGTAAAGATGGCATTGAGCCGGGCATGCGCCTGATGAATCTAACCCGGTTGATCTCCCCGGAGGAACAACGACAGATTGCAAAAGTTTATATCAGTGCTTTCCTTGAGGCCACTCTTCATGATCAAAGTGCTTACCTGGGGTTGCTGCGTGACCATCGCACAGCTGCCGATTGGCTGCCTGACACCATTTACATCAGCCAGTACCTGGATTCGACCACCCAAATGATCGGTGATTATGAAGAGGACCTCAACGTGGTCACCACCACCCTGCCGGATGGCCGCCTTCAGGGGCAAAATCTGACCGTCTGGCGGGAGCAGGTGGTACCACTAAAATGGGATACCCTGGATACCAACGCGGTCTATCTCGGGTGGGATACCACGGTTGACCGGGCTGTGCCGGTTTATGAGATCACGCTGCCGGAGGGTGATCCGATCCCAGGCGATGACAGTGTGCTGGTGATGTCTCTGGCAAATGCCAACGAGCTGCCCACGGCGGAAGCCAAGGAAGCCAATACGGGCTTGATTGATCTGACCATCGAAGTGACTGACCGTCGCGGTGTTACAGCCCGGTTGCCTTTAAGTCACTTTGCATACCTGCAACCCCAGATAGAAGACCAACTCCCGAAAGCTTCCTGGATGTCCTTTCCGGCTCAAACCGCCGAGGTCGTCTTCCAGAGCTTTGAGTTCCCGCTGGCCGCTTTTACCACTGTCAACCCCGCCTTTGACCCGGCCAGCCTTGCTTCCGTGAGATTGGTTTTTGACCGTACCCCCGCCGGAGTAGTTGTGCTGGACAATCTGGGATTGCGGATAGAAAAATAATCCGGGGCATGGGGGTAGTATCAAAGTGACTACGGCACTGGCATCAGTACAGAAAGGATAGAAAAATAATCCGGGGCATGGGGGTAGTATCTGCAAGATAATATCCATCTATATCTATACAAGACATATTTTATATGGATAATGGGTGGCATGAGAGTCAGCATAGGACAGGCCGCAAAGGAGTTGGGTGTCTCCATTCCCCCCCTGCGTCGTTGGGAAG
>DAOQTN010000380.1:0-3417 GCA_035340555.1 Anaerolineaceae bacterium
TCAACGATGCCATAACCCACGGCATTGTTTGGCGTGCCCTGATCCTCAACACAAACCGGGTAACTGCCCATATAGGGCTGGGCGGTCTCGTTGAGAATGGCGGTGGTTTGTTCAATTTGACCGATCAAATCCGGGTTCGCTGACCACATCAAGGCAACCACGCCCACCACATGCGGCCCGGCCATTGAGGTGCCGCTGGCAATTTCATAGCTGCTGCCCGGATAAGATGAGAGCACCCCATCGCCCGGGGCGGCAATATCCGGTTTGGTGCGTAAACTGCCGTCTGCGATTACCGGGCCAATGCTGCTGAATTCCGCCAGAGCCCCGTTGGGTTTCACCGCGCCAACCGAATAGACATCGGCATAAATTGCCGGCGGATCCTGGACCGAGCCACATTGGCTGACGCCTCCGTTGCCGGCCGACACCACCACAAAAATGCCCGCCGAGTGCAGGGCCCGGGTCGCGGCCGAGAAGGTGTTCGGATCACAGCCTTCAATCTCCGGACAGCCCCAGGAATTGTTGAGCACATTGGCGCCGCGAGATGGATCACCATCCGTCAGAGGATCACCAGTTTGGGGGAAGGGGGCCAGCATGAACTGCCAGCAGTCCAGGTAAAGCGCCGGGTTTCCCAGGTTCCGCCCCAGGTTGACGCAGCCGATCCAATCCGCATCCGGCGCCACCCCCACATTATTACCCAAAATTGTGCCCAGGGTATGGGTGCCGTGGCCGCCAATATCGGTCGGCGCCTCTGTGCCATACCAGGGATCAAACCAGCGGTAATCATCCTCGCCATCCCGTCCCAGGTAGGAATCTTTCAATTCCGGGTGCGTGCCTTGGACGCCGGAATCCGACTGGCCAACCACCACCCCGGCTCCCCGCACTCCCAGTTCCTCCCAGACCTGATCCGCATGAATCATGGTCAGGTTCCACTCCGGGTTGTCCCCCGGAGTGGCCGCTCCAACCGCAGGTGTCTGTTCGGCCGGGAGGGGGCGCAGGCGCGGGCTGTCAAGAACCCGGTCCACCTCGGGGCGGCTTTCCAGCCACAAGCGCAAAATGGGGTCAGCCTGAATTTCAATGGCATTGACCAGATAGTAGGATTGATAGGGAATATGCCAGGCATCCAGCTTTTGGCGGAGATCGGCCTGGGTTCGATCCGCCTGGGCTGTCAGGGTGTCGTAGACCCAGGTGCGCCGCTCCACAGGATCAGGGATCTGCGCCGCCAGGGCCAGGTCCGCCTGATCGTTGAAAATCACAAATAACCGCTCACCATAAAATCCCGGCTGACCGGCGAAAAAGTAAACCGCCAAAACCAGCGCCCAGGCGATACCAGCCCCCAGTTTGACATTGCCCGGCAGATGCTGTACCTGACGCAGACGCGGCCAGGTAAAAATACCGATGATGGAAAAGAGCGCCCCAATCAAAAAAGCGCCAATGGTTGCCGCCGCGGCAAATCCGATCAATTCACCGGGGGCGGCGGTGATTGCCAACGCCAATTCATCCGCGTCAACCCACAGCAGTGGTCCGGCGGTGGCAAAAGCCAGCAGCAGCGCAATCGTCAGCCAGTTCTGGCCGCGATTTTGCCAGCTGCCGGCGGCCGTCAGGGTGGCGGCGGCCCAACCCAGCACCGGCAGGGCAAATACCAGCATGATCTGGGCTCCGGTCAACCCCAGACCGGTGGCCATCACCGCCAGGGCGACATTGGCCGCCAGCCCTTCCAACAGAACATTGGGCATGCGATCTGCTCCCGGACCTTGCTGGGTGATCTTTAACATGCCGGATTGAATGGTCAAGGCAGCACAAATGCCAAACATTGCCGCCGTCAGCAATCCCAGCAAGGCATCCAGCGCCGATCCCAGGGCCCCCCAAAGCGCCCAAGGCAGGGTCAACAGCCCGCCGGCAATGACGGCCAGCCAGACCAGGCGCAGGGCGCCGCCCTTTTCAGGACGCAGCCAGCGCCAGAGCAGCATCAGATAAAGCGCCATGCCCAGCAGCTGCAGCACGGCCGTCAGTTGTGCCTGGGTGAAAAAGATCACCCGGGCCGGGACGACAAAGAGGACAAAGATGGCGGCCATGGTCCAGGTCCGGTAGATGGCCTTCGGCCGGGGCAGGGCCACCACAGCGGCGGTGATGGCCATTGGCACCAGCACCATCAGGCCATAGCCCAACGCAATCACCCAACGGATGTCCGGCAAGCCGATGCTGCCATCCATCACAGCCTGTTCCGTCAGCCAGGTCACAATCTGAACCATCGCCGTGCTGCCCAGGATCCAGACGAGTGCGAAGACAAACAAACCCACCAGGCCGCAGCCGGCGCGGTTGTCACGTGCCGGGGCTTCTTTCAGTGCTTGCGGAATATCTGCCATGTCATCACCTTTGTTTACGTGGAATTCGTCATCATTGTAACACGGACAGATAAATTTCGAGCAGAGGACCGGCTTGCCGGCTTGCTCTTTTACCGACCTGCTGTACACTGAATGGGTGTTGATTCAAATCCAAGCCGGGGCAGAACCGTCCCGGCTTTATTCTCCACCAGAAGGAGTCAAGATGAGCCAATTGGATTTTTCCTGGAAATCAGCCGATGGGCTGACCTTCTTCGGGCATGAGTGGCGGCCTGATGGCACGCCGCGGGCAGTGGTGGTGCTGGTCCACGGCCTCGGCGAACACTGCGGACGTTACGCCCATGTGGCCGAGGTCTTTAATGCCGCCGGTTTGGGAATGCTGGCCCTGGATCATCGGGGGCATGGCAAAACAGAAGGCACGCGGGGGCACGGCAGCTATAAAGCCATGAGTGCGGACATCGCCCATCTGCTGGAGGAAGCGGCCAACCGCTATCCGGGTCTGCCCTGCTTCCTGTACGGGCACAGCCTGGGTGGCGCCCTGGTGCTGTACCACACCCTGACCCGCCGGCCAACACTGGCCGGGGTCATTGCCACCGCTCCGGCATTAATTCCAGCCAACCCGCCGTCCGGTGCCACCATGCTGGTGGCCAAGATAGCCAGTGTCGTCGCACCGGGAATGCAAATCGACAATAATCTGGATCGCACCGGTCTGGCCCGGGATCCGGAGGTGGAAAAGAAATACAGCACCGACCCCCTGGTTCACGGGAAAATTTCTGCCCGGTTGGGCATGGATCTGATCTCCAACGGCGCCTGGATGATGGCCCATGCCGCCGAGTTTCCCCTGCCGCTGCTGCTGCTGCAGGGCAGTGCGGACCGGCTGGTAAACCCGGCCGGAGCCGCCGCATTTGCCGCCGCCGCCCCTCAGGACAAGCTGGTCTACAAGACCTATGAGGGATATTATCATGAACTGCACAACGAGCCGGAAAAAGTGGAGGTTCTGGCCGACATGCTGGACTGGATCAACGAGCAGTTGGGCTAGGCCTGTTGCCAGGCCGGAGCCCGGCACTGCCGGATCATA
>DAOQTN010000381.1:0-3415 GCA_035340555.1 Anaerolineaceae bacterium
TCGATCAGGATCAAGAAGCTGTGGATTTGCTAACCCCTATTAACAGCTTGGAACCGGAAAATTTACCCATTGCGCAGGCATTAGCTCAAGGGTTGACAAATCTAGATTGTTTCCAACTGGCCACTCAGGTTTTGCAGTCTGCCCGCACTCATCATATAGATGACACCTCGCTATCGATCCAGTTGGCTGAAGTATATGAAAAGCAAAAGCAATTTGATCGGGCAATTGAAGTGTTGCAGGAGGCCATTGCGCAACACCCCACCCCAGACCTTCTTGAAAAGCAAGGGGACCTATATCTTAGGCAGAATTACTACGATGAAGCGATTGAGCTTTTTCAAAAAGCTACTGAATTGGATCCCACATACGCCACTGCATGGGCTGATCTTGCCCGAGCCCACCTGGAGAAAGAAGATTTGGATGCGGCCCTGGCAATTGCTGATCAGGGATTGGCGATTAACCCCCTAAACATCCGCATCCTGCAAATAAAAGCTGAGATCTTCGGTTCGCAAGAAAAGAAAACAGAATGTTTATCCATTTATCAAGAAATAATCTCCTTGCTGCGGGAGCAACAGAGCTTTGGGCAGATTGAGATATTTTTTATTTTGCATGTTCTGAAGCTTTGGGAATATCAAGGTGCGAAAAAAGCACTTGCTCAACTCGAAAAGTATGCCGATGATCCAGTTGCCGACCCCAAGTTATTAGTGTCTTTCAGGGTTTCTTTACTAATTCGCTTGGCCAAGTACAAAGAAGCAGTTACGCTACTTAGAAGTATCAAAGAACCAAAACCTACATCATCATATATGCGAGACCTGTTCATTGCTTTGTATGGCGCTGGGCAACCGCAAGAAGCGTTTGCTTATCTGCGCGAACAACTCAGCGAAAACAAACTCGACAAGAATGAAATCATAGATTATCTCGACAACGCGGCTGTCGGGCACTATGAGCGGGGCGAGCGCCAGGCTGCTCAAGATTTTCTTGAGTTCAGTCTAGAAATTGACGCGAATGATGCTCGTGCCTTGAACAACTTAGGATTTATTCTTATTGGCGAACAGCAGTGGGAACGGGCACAGGATTTGTTGCAACAGGCAATCCAGAATGGATACAATGAACCTGATATCACAGATGCGAATAGAGCATATATTTACATCCGTCAAGGAATGTATCCGGAAGCGATTGAGATATTAGAACATACTATGGCAGAACCTGGTGATTCCCAAAATGCAATTTTGCGGATTATATTTCCCATGCCAGATCGGTTATATGTGATAGATCACCCCGAGCGATTTATTGTAATTCCTATGGCAGTTGCCGCCAATTTAGCTGCCGCCCGCTATCTGGCTGGTTATCGGGAAGAAGCTTTTTATGCTGCTCACGAAGCGATTGAATCTGATCCTGAAGATTGTATTGGTTACGCCATGATGGGCTGCCTGGAATTTTGTTCTGGATCAAGTGATAAAGCAGTCAAGATCTGGCGCAAAGCCCTGCGCAAGAACAAATCGAAACCAGAAAAAGCTATGATCCAGGCATGGATAGGGGCGGCCATGCCAGAATAGGTAAAACTGGCATGAAACTGGCCGATTACTTACAGAATCGCCTGGCGGAAAAGCTGCGCCAACACCGTATCCTGGTCTGGTATGACGGTGAACGCGCCTTCTCCGGCTTTGTCGCCGCGCTCGATCTCCCCGAATGCAATACCATCTCTGCCCAAAGCTCTGCGCTGGCGGCGCGGCGGCAGGCTGAAACGCTCTACGCCAGGCTCAACGCCCCTGATGCATCCCACGATGTGAGAAATGCCAGCCTGCTGATCTATGTCCCCCGGGTGCGCCGGGTGGGTGAAGAACGTATCCTTGACCCATTTGAAGTCTTTGCCGCGGCTGGTGAGGCATTTGGCGATGAAGAGGCCGAGCAATTGAAATCCCTGGCTCTGCAGGCCCTGCCGGAGTTCGCCGACCAGGTCGAGCGCCTGTTCCGTGAAGGGCGTCCCACCCTGGAACTGCTGGATGGCCTGGAGAACGCCCCCACCTATCCCCTGGTCAACCAGGCTCTCGGCACTCGTTCGGCGGTCGAAGCGGCCGTTCTGCTGCTGGGTGACTCGCAGGCTGTGGCACGCCTGCAAGCCGTGCTAGGCTGTGAAACTGAGCTGCGGGGTTTATTACAACAAGAGCTGGGTGGCGCCTGGCCTGCATCGGCCAAAGATTGGCCCCTGCGCCGCACCGGCCTGGCGCGTTACATCTTGTTCAGCGAGTTCGTCTTCGATCTGCCCATCCCCTTGCCGCCTGCCCTGGCCAACCTGCCATGCGCTGCCGAACTGCTGCGACCGCGCATCTACACCATCGCCGAGCGCCTGCGCGAAACAAGCGGCTACCGTGAAGCCTACCTGGAGTTGGCCGCCCAGGTGGAAAAGGATCTGGCCCTGCCAGCCGCTTTCCCCGGCGAGCATCGCTTTGGGCGGCGCGATACCTTTGCCTTCGAAGAACGCTCCCACCTGGCTGCCCTGGCCCGGACCCTGGAAGAGGAAGATCTGTCGGCGGCGCGCGAGCTCCTGGAAAACCGACGCCGCTCAGTCTGGCGCCAGCTTCCCGAGCGCGCCTTGCTGTGGGCGGTCGCCGAGCGGTGCGTGAACCTGCTGGAGATTGCTGGGCGCGTTGAAGATGCCTGGAAGAAAGATGCTGGCAGCCTGCGGGCTATGGTCGCTGCTTACACGCGCGAGCAGGGCTGGAGCGACCTGGACCGCGCCCAGCGCCTGTTGGAGCAAAGCCTGGCCGAGTTTACCGGCCAGGATGAGCTGGAAGCACTGATCCTGCGCTGCCGAGCGTGTTACCGCCAGGTGCTGCAGGAGGTGCAAAACCGTTTCCTAGAACTGGTGGAGAAGGATGGCTGGCCGGTAGATGGCTTCCAGCGCCAGAGCCAGGTGTTTGACCGCTTTGTGGCTCCCGCGCTGGCCAGTCGTGAGAAGGTGGCTTATATCCTATCGGATTCCCTGCGCTACGAGATGGGCCGCGACCTGGCACAGGCCCTAGCGGATTTGGGCAGTGTGGAGATCCAACCGGCCAGCGCCGCGCTGCCGACCGTAACGGTGGTTGGCATGGCTGCGTTAATGCCGGGGGCTGATGGAATGCTGGCGCTGAAAGATATGGAGGGCGCTCTGGTGCCTGCCCTGGGCGATCGGCCGTTGAAAGATGTCAATGCCCGCCTGGAGCTGCTGCGTGAAAAATTCGGCGACCGTCTGGGTGAGGTGGAGATCAGCAAGTTCCTGTCACAAACCTCGCAGCAGAAGCAGGCCGCCCTGGTGGGCAAGGCCGAGCTGCTGGTGGTGCGTGACAGCCGGATTGACAGCTTTGGTGAGAACGTGCCCCTGCATGATGCCCGCCGCTACATGTCGGATATGCTGGGTGACCTAAAAGCCGCAGCCAAC
>DAOQTN010000382.1:0-3411 GCA_035340555.1 Anaerolineaceae bacterium
TTGGGGTCCAGGCTCTGGTAAACCATTTCCGACCAGGGGACATTGTTCCATTGAACTTGTCCGCCGCTGTCCACGGTGCTTCCAAAACCAGGATCGAACTGGGGGGCCAGTACAGCCTCCGGGCCGTAGAGCGGCCGCTCCGGCAGGCTTTCAATCACTGTCCCAGCGGTCTGGGCCGGAAGGTTGGCCGAGACGGGTTGAACCACACCGAGCAGCAGGGTGATGGCCACAAGTGCCCAGCTGGCCAGAGTTTTGAAGCTGTTTTTCATCTTGGATCCTTTCAATTGATCAGCGGTGAATGACGGGCAGGAAAAGGTAATTACCCACCCGGACACGCAGTTGTCCGAAATTATTGGCGGTTTCCAACTCATCACTGGTGGTGATGGTGATGTCTCCCGTCAGAGGCTCAAAGAGCGGGGCCTCGGGTGAAACCTCCAGGAGCAGGCTGATCACCCCGCTGCTGTGGGTGGGCAGAGCGTCAATTGACCAGGTGGTTCCGCCAGGTTCCGTGGGAGCCGGCTCGGCCTCAAGCAGGGTTAATCCTGCCGGCAGTGCCAGAGTGATCGTGCTGACTGGGGCTGCAACCAGACTGCGATTGCCGTAGTGGAGTTGCAGGATGACCTGTTCCCCGGGCAAGGCATTTGTTGCCGAGCCACCGGCCCACACGTCGGTGTACCCCGAGCCGATGCTTACTTCATCAATGTAATAAGCGGTACGCAGTTTTCCGGCGGTCTGATTGGTTTCAAAGCTTAAGGTCACGGCTTGGCCGGCCCATGGGCTCAGGTCAATGGCGGCGTGCTCCCAGCGAAATCCCAAATCCGGATCCGCCCGGAATATTTCCATGGTTTCACCCCCCATGGCGATGGTCACGCGCAGTGGTGCCTGGAACGAAGGATGGCTGTTGTTGGCATACATGAATGACAGGATTGGGTTGCCCTGGGGCAGGACAACCGGTTGCTTTAATAACGAGCTTCCGCTTTGATTGGCATAGATTTGTCGGTACTGATGCACAAAACTACTTGAGCTCGATCTGCGGTATACAAAATGAGCTTGATCGACTGCATCAAAGCCAATAAAACCGATAACGGGGGTCCCGTCGTTGGCGTAGGTTGTGATAATCTCTTCCTGCCATTCACCGGATTCATTTTGGTATCGGTAGATTAAAGCGGATTGGGTATGGCTCGGATAGGCAAGATGCAGCCGGGAGTTGTCATCGGCAATAACCTGATATGGCCGAGAATAGCTGGTGACAGGATCAGAAAGTTTATTGGTATTGAGGTCGATAGAGGTCGAATAACCATCTGCGCCTGTGACCGATACCGGTGCGAACAACCACAATAAATCGTTGGTTCCCAGGATTAATTGAGGCGATTGTGATGAAATCATCGGTTGTCCGGCCTGGATGGGCATGGACCAGTTTCCATGTGGATCCCGACGCATGATCCATGTGGCCATACCCGATGTCCACACGGTCACAATTTCTCCCCGCGGTAAGAGAAGCGTGCTGGGGTTGCTTGCAAAGGTGTAAAAGTCAGCTGGAAGATCCTTGATGACCTCCTGCCAGACGCCACTTGCCGATCTTTCGAGGACGGTCATTAATTTCACGTAATCAGGTTGGGATTTATACCAATACATGATGATGGGTTGATCCGAAGCAGTCATGGCTATTGCCATGGTGACAAGGCCTCCACTGCATTGAGGGATTTCTACCACTGCCACGGCGCCATTCGGAGCACGATAAAAGTACTTGAGAGGACAATTGGGATACAGGATATAAAACCCGCCCGCTGAATCGCTTGCCACGGAGTACTTAATGAGTGGATCGAAAGGAAATAACATTCCCGCTTCGGACCAAAGGCCCTCTGGTGTTCTGACAACATAATAGGTGTAAGAATTGCCCCCAGACGAGGATTGGAATAATATGTGAATGCAGTTATCCTGGCCGGCATGGACTTGAAGTCCGTAGGTCTCATTAAGGGGTAAAGTGGTAAACTGGGTTAATGCCGACCATTGCCCGTTGTGATAGGACAGGTGATACATCCCCCTGCAAATGAGATGAAAGACACCATCCGGGGTTGTGGTGCTTGCTAAAACATTGCAATCGACCGGGGTGGGGGTACTCAGACTGACTGTTGAACCAACAACTGCGCTGAGCGTACCGGTGTGATAATTGTAATCATCCGGCTCAGGCAGGAAAGTTCCACCTCTCAGCCACCCTGTCAGGCTGGGGGGATCTTCTTCAAAATCCCAATTTTGGGTCACGTTATCGGCGGGAGGCAAGTAGGCGGCAAGGGAGATGTCTATGTTTCCGGTAAATGTTGTGGCCGGCAGTGATCCGTAACCATTCTTTACCCAAGATACAGCTTGTGAACGGCTGTTTTCTCCAAAATAAGCGGCAAAAGCACCGGTGGATTGCGATGTCGGATCGTTTACTGGCACAGGCCCCGCGATTATTTCGGCGTTGGCTATGGGGTTGCCTGTATTGGCATAGACATAGCCTGTGATCGCTCGATAATAAAGCGTCGTTGTGCTGTCACCAAAGGGCACATCTGTCCAGTCCTCCTGATTGCCCGCAGCATCCCGGGCGGATGATCTGAAACTGTAGGTTGACCCAACCTGGCCGAGAAAAGGCGCCGGGGGATTGGCGTAGGTCCCGACAGCCTGCCAACCACCATAGGCGTGATTTAACGATTGGATTTGATAGGAAACGATATTGGATCCGCCAACATCAAATCCCGCCCAACCCAGGTCGATTGTATTGCCTTTGGTATAACGGGGCAGGGAGGTGATGCGGCTGACCGGCGGATACCATTCAATGGTGGTAAAGGCATCGTAGTCGGCATAGGCATCCACATTCCCGCCATAATCGTAGGCTTGAATGCGAAAATAATAGGTTTCGCCGCTCTGGAACTGGTATGAACCGGGATCGATGGTTTGCCATTCCCCGGGCAGACTGGTTGTGACCTGAATGATCAATCGATCGATGCCGGATTGGTCATCAGAAACCTGCGGGTTTAGGGCTGGTGGAGCCGGTGATATGGCGGGTAATGGTTCCAATGATGCGGTTGGGGGGACGGAATCATAGGAATCCCAGTCCGCGTTCCAGGCCATTTCACTGGGGAGCAAGGTTCCGGCGCTGGGATCTCCAATGATGGCATCCAGCCAATACCAGGTGTTATCGATCCGGATATAGCGTACTTTGGTGATTGCCCGATAAGATCCGTTGGGGGAATAGGCGTTGGGCCAATAATCGGCTTGATAACCCTCCCCAAGGTTGGTTTCCTGCAGGGTTGTCAGATCAATTTCATGGGTCTCGTAAAAGCCATCGCCATTCTGGTCGCAGCTGAACATCATTGCCGTGCCGTCGGGCGACCACACCGGGTGTGAACTGTAGGGCTGGGTGGTCAGCAT
>DAOQTN010000383.1:0-3411 GCA_035340555.1 Anaerolineaceae bacterium
CCCTGGGTTTTGGTGGACTGCTGCTGCTGCAGCGCAAATGGAACCTCTCACTGGCGGTGTTCATCCCGCTGTTCTGGCTGTTTAACTTCAACGGTCACATCACCGCCCATCTCTCTGTGGGACACCTGACCTGGGCGGGTTACTTCCTGCTCCCCTTGTTTCTGCTGCTGCTGCTCCAGTGGTACGAGGGTCCGGTGGGATGGCGCTGGGTGGCCCTGACCGCCGGCTGGTTGGCATTAATCTTCCTGCAGGGGTCTTTTCACCTTTATCTGGCCTGTTTGCTGCTGCTGGGGCTCGCCGGACTGTTCCAACCCCGGCGGCTCAAAGCTGCACTGCTGGCCACCAGCGCAGCCGTGCTGCTCAGCCTGTTCCGGATCATTCCGGCCGCCCTGGTGGCTAATGACCTGAAGATTGGTTTTCTCTCCGGCTTCAGCAGTGTTTTGGACATGTTCAAAGGGCTGTTGGTATTGGTGGAACCGGCTGGTTCACTGGAGACCCGCACCCTGCTGACCCAACTGGTGGCCTGGTGGGAATTTGACCATTATGTGGGACTGGTGGGGGCGTTGTTCGTGTTTGGCCTGGGAGGCTGGGGACTGTGGCGCTGGCGCAGGTCGCTGCCGGGGCGCTATGCCGACCTGCTGGCGGTGTTGGGCGCGTTGGTTTTTCTGTCCATCGGACGGATGTATAAAGTGATGTTTGTGCTGCACATTCCGCTGTTCACCGGCGAGCGGGTCTCATCCCGGCTGCTGATTTTACCACTGGTGATCGGGGCGGCGCTGGCGGCGCTGGTCGCCCAGCGCTGGTTTGATTCCGGCCGGGCCCCGCGCTTCGCCCGGATGGGCTGGGCGGCGCTGCTGGTGCTGCTGATTAACGATCTGGAACAGCACCGCGAACTGTGGAAAGTCATTCACCTGGATACGGTCTTTCCCTTCCATGCCGAGCCGCAAGTGCTGATGGTTGCCAATCATGCTGATCCGGCTTACGCTGCGGCACTGTGGGCAGGATTGGTGCTGTCGCTGTTGACCCTTGGCGGGTTACTATACCTGAACCGGCGGCGGGGGTATCCGCAGCAAAAATGAGGGTCCTGGCTGCCTGGCTGAGACGCCCCTTTGGTGCGGCACTGGCAGCCTTTCTGGCATTGCGCCTGTTGAGCAGTGGACTGGCCGCGCTGACCGCCACCCTGGCGCCGGTCTGGATCGAGGTGGAGGCCCCACATGACCCGGCGCTGCTGGCCCAATTGGAGGAGGGTGGGCGCATGCTGCAACTGCTGGCGGCACCGTGGTATCGCTGGGATACCGTCAATTACATCGAGATCGCCCAGCATGGCTACGCCAACCAACAGAACACCATCTGGCCGCCGTTGTATCCGTTGCTGATTAGGGCCGGCATGGGACTGGGGCTGCACCCACTGGCCGCGGCACTGCTGGCATCCAATGCCGCGGCATTGGGCGTTTTCTGGCTGCTGTACCGGCTGGCCGCGCGAGAATGGGACGCCACCCGGGCGCGGCGCACACTGCTGGCCGTGGTAATCTTCCCAACAGCATTTTTCCTGGTAGCTGGATACAGCGAAAGCCTGTTCCTGCTACTGGCTGTCGGCAGCTTGAGTGCAGCACGGACCCGGCGCTGGCTGCTGGCCGGGCTGCTGGGTGCAGCTGCCACCCTGACCCGTCACCAGGGAATCTTTCTGGCACTGCCGTTGGCCTGGGAGGGGCTGCAAACCCTGCCGCAAACCCGCCGCCAATTGCCGCAATGGCTGATTGGACTGGGGCTGCCGGGGCTGGCCATGCTGGGGTATGGGTTGTACATCCACTTTGGGCTGGGTGCCGACTGGCCGTGGCAAACCCTCAGCGCGGGTTGGAACCAGCATCTGGGCTGGCCCTGGGAAGGGATGATCGGCAATCTGCGGGCGCTGCTGGCCGGTGCACCGGTGGGGGGTGGCACGCTGTTCTTCAACCTGACACTGGCGCTGCTTTCAATCGGCATGCTCATCGCCGGAGCACGGCGGCTACCGGTCAGTCACTCACTGTTGGGATGGGCTCTGCTGCTCTCCGTGCTTGTCAAAGTACAAAACGACGGCCTGCTGGGTGCCACGGCACGCTACGCCCTGCTGATCTTTCCAATCTTTTTCGTACTGGGGGGATTGTTGAAACTTCGTTGGGTGCGGCTGGTCTGGGGGCTGGTTTCACTGCTCAGCCAGGCCCTGCTGCTGGCTGCGTTCTACTGGTGGGCCTGGGTACCGTAAGCATTTCGGGAACGAAGCGCGCGGTCGGAGCGTCTGTAGTATATAATCAAAGGGAACCCCTTTGCGCTTTTTGATATGAGAGAACAGGATCCGCTATGAAATCAAACTCCTCCCCGCAAATCATTCTGGCCCGCAGCCTGGGGCTGCTGGTTGTCATGGCACTTCTCCTCGGGCTGGCCTGCAGCCTGCCCGGAAAGCCCACCCCGGAGCCGACCCCCACGGAGGCCCCCAGTGCCACCCCGACCGTCAAACCGGCCATGCCACTGCCTCCGGCCGTGGTCGAGACCGACCCGCTACCGCAAAGCGTTATCAATACGGCTGATGGATTGACCATTTACTTTAATCAGAATATGGATCGCACCTCAGTGGAGGCGGTGCTGAATGTACAACCCACCGGTGGCGCCGTGGAATGGGTGGATGATGCCACGTTGCACGTGATCCCCGCCGGCAATCTGGAACCTGCAACCGATATCACCGTCACAGTAGGCGAGGGGGCCCTGGCGGCCAACCGGTTGGCGCTGGATTCCGCGGTTTCATTCACCTATCAGACTCCCGATGCCTTGCGCTACACCGAGCGTCTGCCCAAGCCGGGTGCGGAATGGGTCTCCGCCAGTTCAGCCGTGGTGGTCAGTTTTAATCAGCCGGTGGTGGCCCTGGGAGCTGACAACCCGACCCAGCCGGCCGCTTTCACCATCGAGCCGCCAGTCAATGGCAGTGGCGAATGGCTCAACACCAGCACTTTTATCTTCTATCCAGAGCCAACGTTGGGAGGCGGTATCACCTATACCGTCAACCTTAACCCGGATCTGGTCAGCACCGCCGGCGCCGGGCTGGATCCAGACTTTGAAACCTTCTGGCAGTTCAATGTGGCCCTGCCGGATATCATCAATCTGGAACCGGAAACCGAGATCCCGATTCAGTTGGATGACGAGTTTTCGATCACGTTCAACCAGCCCATGGATCACCCCAGCACTGAAGGGGCCTTCCGGCTGCTGGACGAAAGCGGTGCGCTGACCCCGGTCAGCTACAGTTGGGATGAGGACAGCAACCGTCTCACCCTGACGCCTGCCGGCCTGCTGGCCCGCAACACGCGTTACACCCTGCAGCAAAGCGAAGGAGCCCTGGGCCTGGGCGGGACGCCCATGATGGGCTACCGCGATGTCCGATTC
>DAOQTN010000384.1:0-3405 GCA_035340555.1 Anaerolineaceae bacterium
GTTCCAGTAGACGCGTGCACCGGCCGCCCCTGCGGTGATCACCAGGATGCGGATGGAGCTGAGCAGTTCTTCAATCCAATCCTCGTTGTGCTGCACGTCCTCGATGGAGAGGACCGCCGCATTGGCCTTGGACAGCACCACCCCGGCCTCGGGCCATTCGACCGGCTGCACCCGCCCCGCCGCATCCCAGCTCCGCAGCCAGCCCTGCGGCGTGACGCCGATGAAGGCGCTGGGGAAGCCCCAGACGATTTTGGGGTCGATCTCCTGGGCCACCGGGCCCAGATGGACCAAAGGCGCGGCGCGCCAGGTCTCGGGCACCAGGGACAATTCGAGGGTGGGGGCGGCGTGATGCAAATACTGCACCCGGCCGGTGGGGGTGTTCAGATTTTCAAAGGTGGTCGAATGCTCCGCCGCCAGGGCGGCCACCGGGATCCCCTCCAGCAGCTGGAGCGGGGCGGTGGGTGCGTGGGCTGAGACAATGCCCACCCGCAGTCCCAAGGCCCGGGCGGTCAGCGCGGCATAGGCAGCCGTGCCGCCCGGCAGCGGTCCGGCCGCGGTCAGATCCTCGGTGATGTGGCCAATGACCAGGTAATCGATGGGTTCGGGGCGCATTAAACCATGCATGCAGATCAGTTGTCCGCCGGCAGAGTGGAGTCGGTTTCGTCCAGGGAGAGGGGCTGCAGGGCATCGTCCAGGGTGGCATTTTCCCGGCGCATGCCCGGGGCGGGGGTGCCGCAGAAGGGGCAGAGGTTCCAGGGCAGTTCCATGAGTTTGCTGCAGTGGTGGCAGCGCTTGCGCAGCCGGGTGTGGCAGTTGGGACAGGCCACCCAGTCGGCCAGAATGCGCCGCCCGCAGCCCGGGCAGAGCGGATTGTCTTCAATGGATTGGAGCAGGGCCTCCTCCTCCAGGGTCTGCTGATACTCGTCTTCAAGGGTTTTGGGTGGGCGCAGGATCAGATAGACCAGGATGCCGGGCAGGAAAAGCACCGCCACGACCAGCACGGCCAGGATCTTGACCAAAGGGTCGCGCGAGCGGCTCCGTACGTCCCGGTAAGCCCAGAAGATGAGGCTGAGCCACAGCGCCACGGTGAAGGCGGCGGCAAAGGCCACGGCAATGAGGGTGAAACTGCTGATGAATGAAGGGTCAAAATTCATGGGATGCTCCGCTGCTGAAATTATAGCATGGATGCGCATTTCTGATGGCCCGCCGGAGCGGTTTGGTGAGTTGGTGGGTGGTGGGTTGGCGGGTTGGCGGGTTGGCACAGAACAGCCGGTCTGCGCCGGCAGTTCTGTGCCCGGTAACCGAAACGCTGATCCAGATCAACCCGGCCCAAACCCGCGGCCAGATCCTGGAACTGCCGTTTAGTGTGCTCGCCTCAAAATATCCATCCGGCCTTTGTCAATGGGTCTTCTTGGCGGGCTCTGAAAATGAGGGCGAGATAGATCAAGGGGGTTCATTGGCTTTACTCCTGGGTTGGATCACCTGGAGCTTGCCTTTGAACCCCCTCTTTGTAAAGATCCATCTTAAGTGGGGCGGTGCTTCAAAACCATTCCGGCCGCCTTTTTCTTGGCGCCCCTTGCTGAACTGGCGCTCGAGTTTATCGCTGAATGACTGGCAGATAGACATCAAACGCAAGGGGTGCCAGCAAGGCCCAACTGCCCGGGTGGAATATGCTGGCGTAAACGATATTGTCCTGGGTGTCGACAAGCGATGGCTGGGGCACCCAGACACTCCCGTTCCAGTAATACAGTTGCAGTTCGGATTCGGCAATATTGTCCGGGATGTTGGCAGCCGCATAAGGGATGGCTATGTTAATGGGTGCTTGGGGGTTGGCGGGGGCCCCATCCGGGTATTGGAGCTCCAGATCAAAGAGGATGCCCACATCGCCCAGGGTCTGATCGGCCAGGCTTTCTTCACCGCCAAGGGCATCTGGGATGTAGGCATACGGCGCAAAACTGACCTGGACATCGGTCGCAAAGGAGTCGGCCGGGACGTCAATCACGACATCCCCGCCCAATAACAGCTGCCCTCCCGCCACCGGAATGGTGAGGGTTTGCATGGCGCTTTCGGTGGCATTATACACAACCACGGCATTGATGACCTCCCGGCCAAACCACCGGGCTGTTTTTATCCATGGTCCGCCATGCTCCGGGTACGCATAGAACTGCGGCGATGATCCACAATCCATGAGCAGCACCTTTGAGGCCCCCAGGTCCATCATATGTCTGGCCAGGGTTTCCAGGGAACTGGGCGCACCCGAGGTGGCCATAAACAGTCTGTTCCCGTCCGCCGAGAGGCCAATGGCGGTTTTAAACCCATATCTTACCTGCCACGTGTTATAAACCCACGGCTTGGCCACAAATTCCGGAAAACCGGGGATTAATGTCCCGTTTGGGTTTTTGGTATCAAGGATCAGGTCAAGGTTATAACCAATGACAAACCCCGGGTTGGTGCTGCCGATGGTGGCGAGAGCAAGGTCTCTTTCGGCATCTATGGCAACTGTTGCCCGGTCAACCGGGGAATCAAACGCCAGGCCGGAATTGTAGGCTAAAAAACTGCGAGTGGGTTGATCACCATATCTCTCATCGTCGTAGTCGTTTACCCCCCCGCTCCAATAGGAGATGCCATTTATTCCCAGGGTGGAACCGGCGCTATGGAATGGCGGGGTTTCATCGCCTGTCCCGCCCTCCCCCTCCCATCCGGTCCCATTAATGGCCACACTATACCGATTGATGTGGCCGCCCTGGGAAGCCCCGGAGTTTTCGATCAGGAATTCTTTGACGGTTTTACCATCGAACAATCCGGCGGCCGCATTCACCAATTCATGGGACAGTTCAACCCGAATGTCCGGGTTGTTGAGATCGACCACCGCGATGTAGTATCCGGGGTCCTGCCATAAATAAATCCCGTTGGTGGCCCGGGTGCACTCATTGCCGCCAATAAAATTGATGGTGATGGGATTTGAGGGGGTGTTGACCATGTTGTAATTACCGGCATTGTCCTCAATATGGATCCCCAATTTGACGGACTGGGTGTTGATGCATTCGGTCTGCCACGCGAACTCATAGGGAGCGGTTGTGTCGTCGGCAAGATAGTGCCAGACGCCATCATATTCTACATATAAACGCACTCTTTTCACCCCGGAGCCGCCGTTGTCTGAGGCCGTGGCCTGAACGAGGATGGTATCCTGTCCGATGGAGGCGCCGTTGACGGGCGAGGTGATCTGACCGGTCGGCATATCCGTGTCCCCTGGATTGCCCTGGTGTAAACTGATGCGATAGGACCCATTGCCGGTCACCGAGGTAATCCAGAAATCAGCCCAATTGGAGTCGAAGCCCTGGGCGACCGCTTCGCCATTAGAACTGAAGCCGGAATCCAGGATGGTGCCGGTTTCCCGATCCTTGA
>DAOQTN010000385.1:0-3397 GCA_035340555.1 Anaerolineaceae bacterium
CAGGTCAAATCCCCGCGCTTTGCGCCGCACGGCGGCTGGGAGGACGCGCTGATCATCGCTCACTGGCCCGAGACCCGGCCGGTTGAGGGTTGGGAGGATCAAAAAGTGGCCGACTTTGCGCTGCTGCAGGAGACTGTCCGCCTGATCCGCAACACCCGCACCGAGAAAAAACTCTCACCAGGGCAGAAGATTGGCGCCAGCATTGCCGCCGGGGAAAAGCTCCCCATCTTTGCGTCCCAACGGGCCGCGCTGTGCGCCCTGGCAGGAATCGATCCAGCGCAGCTGACCCTGCAGGCCGCACTGTCGGAAAAACCACAAGGTCAGACGGCACTGGTGGTGTCCGGGGTGGAAATTTTCCTGTCGCTGGCCGGGTTGGTGGATGAGGCTGCCGAGCGGACGCGCCTGGAACAGGAACTGGCTGAAATCAACAGCCAGATTGAGCGGCTGTCCCAACTGCTCAACAGTCCCTTTGCCCAGAAAGCCCCCGCCGCAGTGGTGGACAAGGAGCGCCAGAAACTGGCCACCTTCCAGGAAACTGCTGCCAAGCTGAAACAGCAGCTTGGTGCTTAGCCGGCCCGGTGCCGAACTGAACTTTTCAACCGCTTCCCAACCGTCACCGGGAAGCGGTTGATAATTAACCAGGCCAACTCAACCCTGTCAGTTATCCGGCCGCCATTCCCCATGCCCGCGATCCACCCCTCACGGACCGGCTGCCAGGCAGCCAGACGGCACTCCGTTGGTGAGGATCGGGAGCCATCAGCAGGGCATTCTCAGGGATTGGTTTAAGGTGTCTTTTGCAAAAATGCAACCATTGCTGTTCGCGACCATCAGCGGGGCATTGTCAGGGCTTCAAGTTTCCGGGGTTGCCTTCCGGGTGCTACCGGGCTGGAGGAGTGGCCCCGCTGGTCTGGAAATAAACGCACAGTGAACGCACCGGACAGCGGTGACAGTCCGGCTTGCGGGCGTGACAGACTTCCCGCCCCAAACGGATCAGATTCAGGTGGGCCGGGCCGTATTCCTCCGGCGGGAAAAGCGCCGCCAGGTGCGGATGGGCTTGCTCAACCGTCAGGTTTGACGGCCGCAAACCCAGGCGTCCACTGACCCGATAAATATGGGTATCCACCGGAAATGCCGGCAGCCCCAACGAAAACACCAGCACAATGGCGGCAGTCTTGGGACCCACCCCATTGAAGCGCATCAACCAGGCCTGGGCGTCAGCGGCCGGCAAATCCCGCAAAAACTCAAGATCCAGCGCCCCGCGTTCCCGGGTAATCTGGCGCAGCACAGCCTGAATCCGGGGGCCCTTCTGGTTGGCCAGTCCGGCCGGGCGGATGGCCTCAATGACTGCTCCTGGATCGGCATCGCGTACCTGCTCCCAGGTGGCAAAGCGGGCCCGCAGGGCATTGAAGGCCACATCCCGATTCCGGTCATTGGTGTTTTGGGACAGGATGGTTGACACCAGTTCGTCCAGCGCCGGCAGCGGCTCCCGCCACTCCGGCAATCCGTAGAGGTCCATCAAGCGGCGGTGGATGGCCAGGGCATGGGCCTGCAAATCAGCATCGGTCATGAGGTCTGCTCCATTTGTTGATCGCTAAATGCGGCAATTCGCCGCCCGGCCAGGGCAACATAATCGGGATTTAGTTCATAACCCACATAGATGCGCCCCGTTTGCAGAGCCGCAATGGCGGTCTGCCCGCTGCCCATGTAGGGATCCAGCACCACATCGCCGGCATAGGTATAAAGGCGGATCAGCCGGAGGGGCAGTTCCAGCGGGAAAGGAGCCGGATGGCCAATGCTGCGGGCCTGGGCGGCCGGGAAGGTCCACACGCTTTTGGTTAATTCCATGAACTCATCCCGCTCCAGGGTGCTGGGACGATCCGCCGCCTCACGGCTGAAACTGCCCTTTGAAAACACCAGGATGTACTCGTGGATATCGCGCAGGGTGGGGTTTTTGGCTGAACGCCAGCTGCCCCAGGCGGTGGACGGACTGCTGCTGGCAGCCTTGTTCCAGATGATCTCCCCGCGCATGAGAAACCCAAGGTCAAGCATCTGCCGGGCGATATACAAATGCAGGGGGATATAGGGCTTTCGTCCCAGGTTGGCCACATTGATGCACACCCGGCCGCCCGGCGCCATCACGCGGTGGATCTCGGCCCAGACTTCCCCCAACCGGTTCAGATATTCGGGAAGCGTCAGGTTTTCGTCATAATCCTTGCCCACGTTATACGGCGGGGAGGTGACCACCAGATGCACGCAGCCGTCCGGCAGAGCCTCCATGCGGGCACTGCTGCTGCAAAAGATGGTATTATGACAGGGATCCGGCAGCAAACCGCCGCCCCCGAGCAGTCCCGTTTCCGCCGGCAGGCCAGCAGCCATGCGGCCGGCATAATAACTGCTGGCGTCATGATTGACCCGCCCCGGCGAGCCAAAGGCGCTGGTCGCGGTGCCTGTTTTACGGGGTTTTCCAGCCGGTTTACTCATATGGCAACCTCAAACGGGGATACGTGATCTAACAACAAAATCCAAGGGCGGCCAAGCACTTCAACAGCGGGGATTTTGGGGTTTCCGAAAGGCGACAAAACCGCATTTTGTCGGATGATCCAGCAGCCGGGCATCCCTGTATCTGAGGGCCATCGCCATTAGAATGAGGTCCCCACCCGCGGCCAGGATATTGATCACCCCAAACAACAGGAGGAACAGATTTTGGGTCAGGATCCCGATCACCGCGAGCGATACACCCAACACCAGAAACGGCATCAGGGCCCCCAGACCATATGCCCAGAATCCCAGCGGCTCCCGGCAGTGGCAGTAGGGGGTCAGGATCCGCCACAGTACACCGAACTTGATGCTCTGCCAGCGTTGGCGGCAGAAAAACTGCCAGGTGAAACCATGTAAAAATTCATGAACAGGGATTGCCAAGACCACGACCACCAAAAACAACAGCAGCTGCCCTGATGAACGGGCATCAATGGTGAAAGAAAAGTCGTCCCACCAGCTTTGAACCAGCCAGCCAACCAGGAGCAGCAGCGGGACGGCGGCCAGAATGGCCAGAATATTGGCCCGCAGCGCCGACACTGTTGTTTCGTATTCCATATAGCCCAGCTGCTGCATCCGGGCCCGGGTGGCTTCAAAATCTGTTGGTGAATTCTGTGGTTGTGCCATGACAATCCGTGGGCGGGAACTGCCGGCGGGTGATTTCAGGCCGCCTGAATATTGAACACTGGACGCAGTTCCCCGATGGGAATCTTGCGCCAGTTATAGAGAGGCCGGGCGGCGAAACCAGCCAGCTCCTCTGTGTCGGCCGGTGTCAGAACGCCAAGCTGGCGCAGCAGTTCTATTGCCACCAGCGGCCGAACCCGGTCTCCCAGATCACCATCCGCAGCTTTAAAGGCAATAC
>DAOQTN010000386.1:0-3391 GCA_035340555.1 Anaerolineaceae bacterium
CAGGCATGGGCAGGCCCTCCCTGAATTTTGAATGGATGATCAACGGATTGCAAACAGATTGCGAACAGATTTCAAACGAACTGCGAACGGATTATAAGGTGATTATGAACAGGTTAAATTGATTATATCCTGAAGGGCCTCACTGTGTTGTGAAAATGAGCGGCGACCCAGGACTGCCGCCCGCTCAGACCGGAACCTGGTATATGCGTCTCCGCTGTGGACGCCTGCCGGCCGGGTTGCCGGTGTTCACGGGGGCCGGTTGACCGGAGGGGGGAGAGTTGTCTGATCAGTGTCAATGCACTGTATTGCGTATAGGTGTTTGACGGGCAGAGGTGTCAAGGCGGCGGGCCGGGCATCCCACCCCGCCGCTCGGCAGCCGGTCGGCTGCCGACCGGCTGCCGGATGCGAATTTGCCGGGCCGATCGATCGCCTGACGGGCCGTTCACCCGTCAGGCCCGTCCGGGCGAGTGGGGGAGGGTGGGCGGGGCCGGTGACTGGCGGCCCGCCGGGGACCAATTTTGAACCTTTTACCGCTCTGCGGGTACATACCAGTAAGAGAGCAAAAATGCTGGTAAACTTGACTGCCAAGGCGCCGTGCGCCGTGCCAAACACCATGACGAACAACGACAAGGACCTCACCCTGGTTCAGCGCCTGGTTGCCGGGGATGATGCAGCCATGCAGGACCTCTACGCGGCCTACGGCCAGCGGCTCTACGCCTATGCCTGGCGCCTGACCGGCGACCCGGCCCAGGCGGAGGACGTGGTCCAGGATACCCTGGTGGTGGTCTGGAAATCGATCCGCAAGTTTCGAGGGGAGGGACGGCTGCTGGCCTGGCTGCTGGGCATTGTCCATCATTTGGCGCTCAAGTCGCTGCGGCACCGCTCCCAACCGATCACGCCTGAGCTGGAGGAGACGCTGCCGGCCCGGCTGCCCTCGCCGGAACAGCAGGCGGAACAGACCGCCCAGGCCGAACTGCTGCGGGCCGGATTGGACAGGCTGTCGCTGAATCACCGCGCCGTGCTTGAACTGGTCTTTTACCAGGGCCTCAACCTGGAGGAGGTGGCCGCGGTTTGCCGCGTGCCGCTGGGCACGGTCAAAAGCCGCTTGAGCCATGCCCGCCGCAGTTTGCGCAGCGTGTTGAGCTGGCGGGATTTGGAGGAGGTGCGATGAACGATCACCGACGCAATCACCGACGCAATCACCAAGGCCTGGTGGATCGGCTGCCGCTTTACGCGGCCGGGCAGCTGGCTGAGCCGGAACGCGCCAAACTGGATCGGCACCTGGCCATTTGCCCTTCCTGCCGGGCGGAGCTGGAATTGTGGCTGGCGGTCGGAAGCGAGGTCAGTTCAGCCAACGCCGGTGTCCAGGCTCCAGCCGGACTGGTAGAGCGGGCCCGGGAGCGTATCCAGGCCCCCTCCGCCCTGCAGCGGGCCATCACCCGGACCTTCAGCCTGTTGTTTTCCCAGGCCTATCTGGTGCGGCGCGAGATGTGGCCCTCATCCGCCATCCTGATGGCCATGGGCATCATGACAACCCTGCTGCTCCAGAAGGTTGCGCTGGTTAGTTATTTTGCCCCCCTGGTGGCGGCGGCCAGTCTGGCGGCCATCTTTGGCCCGGAACATGACCCGGCCTGTGAACTGACCCTGGCCACGCCCACGGCGTCCTGGAAGATACTGCTGGCCCGGCTGACGTTGGTGCATGGCTATAACCTGCTGCTGACCCTGGGGGCCAGCCTGATTGTGCTGTTCATGGTCCCCCCTGAGTTGTTGTGGGGGCTCATCCTGAGCTGGCTGGGGCCGATGACCTTCCTGCCGGCGCTGGCACTGCTGCTCTCACTCTGGACCGGTTCCGGCAATAGTGTGGCTGTGGCCTATGGCCTGTGGCTGCTCCAGTTTGTGCACCCCCACTGGCTCCCGGGCTACCTGGCGGCGCTGTTGACGCCGGTGGTGGACGCCTACCGGCAGTTTTGGGCCAGTCCGCTCATGCTGGTCTCGGCTGGTTTGGTGCTGCTGCTGGCTGCCCTCTGGCTGTCCGGGCGGATGGGTACGCGGCTGGTGCGGGAGCAGCTGTAGGCCGCCCCGTGCCCTTGCCGGCCTTGACGGTTGACTCACCCTGACCATGCTCTGCTGAATCGGGGGGCGGCTGCCGCCCCGGGAGGAAACATGTCTCAATTGCTCGATCTGGTACGCCATGAATTTGGCATGTCCATCCGCCGCCCTGGTTTATGGATATCGTACGGCCTGCTGATGACCTTTTTTGTCGGGTCCCTGGTGCTGCCGTTTTCCGACGATCCGGCCCGGGTGGATGTGCAGAACGTAATCCCACTGGCCAATCTGTGGCAGTATGCCGGCGAATACGTATTCCAGTTCAATGTGTTCCTGCCGGTGGTGGTCGGCATCCTGGCTGCGGACCGGATGCAGCGCGACTTCCGCCTGGGGGTGCGCGAACTGCAGGGCAGCACCCCGCTCAGCCTGGGTACCTATATCCTGGGAAAATATCTGGGGGTGTTGGCCTCCATGTTCCTGCCGGTTTTTGTCTGGATCATTGCCCTGGGAGCCCTGCTGGGCGCCCTGGGGCTGGCACCCTGGCAGATGCTCTATGCGCTGCCGGTGGCCTGTCTGGCGATCACCCTGCCGGCCTTTGCCTTTGTCACCGCCTTCTCGCTGGCCTGTCCGTTGATCATGCCGCTGCGGGTCTACCAGATCCTGTTCGTGGGGTACTGGTTCTGGGGTAATTTCATCAGTCCGGAGTTCTTCCCGACCCTGAACGGCACATTACTGACGGCGGGCGGTTCAATCGCCTTCAACGGCTTTTTTGGCGGCTTCCCGGCCAGAGCGCCGGGGCCGCTCGAATACACCCCGTTGTATGCCAGTCTCAACCTCATCGTGCTGGCTCTGTGCATTGTGGCCGCGCTGGCAACCCTGTTTGTCTACCTGGGGCAAAAGGCCCGCCGGGCTTAGGATCTGCTGCAGGATGGAGACAGAGGATTGACCGTCGGGTTTACCGTAGGATTTGGACAGGATTTGTCGTCGGGTTTATCGTCGGGTTTATCGTCGGGTTTATCGTAGGACCCACCAAAAGATTGCCCTTGGGATTGGCTGCAGGATTGACTGGATGAAACACTTTGCACTGCGTGATTCGTTGTTGACCTACCGGTTGGACCAGATCTGGTTTCCGCTCGGGTTCTGGGCCCTGTTTGTCATTGTGGCGCTGCTCCTGCCGGACAAGCTGATCCTGGTGGCGCGGGCCTACCTGGGATTTGTCCTCCCGTTGATGGGGGGGATCCTCGCGGCTTACGCCATCCTGGATGACCCGGCTATTGAACTGCGCTTCGCCACCCCGGTGTCGGCCGCGCGCACGCTGCTGGAGCGGTTGGGGCTGATCCTGGTC
>DAOQTN010000387.1:0-3368 GCA_035340555.1 Anaerolineaceae bacterium
TGGTTGAGACAGATCATACCAAGTTACCCATCAAAGCATGTTTGACACTCTACTACCTTCATTTGCTCTACAACCACTTTACAACCATTTATTTTACAACAGGAATAAGGTGGAAAAAGAGGGGGGCTTCCTCTCGCCGCTGTCCTTCCCCGGTCTGCCACCTGATACTGGCGACCTGAAGTGGCTGACTAGACCTGGGCCCTTTGTCCGCCCAATTGTTCACGAATCTGGATAACCTGGCGGCGGAGCCGGTCATCACTTTCAATCAGGTCAGCCACTTTTTCACAGGCGTACATCACCGTTGTGTGATCGCGCCCACCCAGGGCTTCGCCGATTTGTGGGAGGGAGACATTGACAGCTTCGCGCAGCAAGTACATGGCGACCTGGCGAGGTAGGGCTACCTCACGTGAGCGGTCCCGGCCAATCATCTGCTCAAAAGTCACGCCAAAGGCACTGGCGACAATTTCGATCACCTGACGCGGGGCCAGTGAGCGGCGCTGCGGCAGCAGATCAGCCAAGGCGATATCAACCAGATCCACAGAAAGTGGTCGGCCGCTTAAGTCGGCAAAGGCTAATACACGGGTCAGGGCCCCTTCCAATTCGCGAATGTTGGATTGTACCTGCCGGGCAATGGCTTCGGTGATGGCATCTGGCACGGAGCGATTGGCACGCTCGGCTTTGGAGCGTAGAATGGCCTGGCGGGTTTCCAGATCGGGGGGCTGGATATCCACAATCAGTCCCCATTCAAAGCGGGAGCGCAACCGCTCCTCCAGCGTGACCATGGCCTTGGGGGGGCGGTCGGAGGTCAACACAATCTGCTTTTCTTGACCATGTAAAGCATTAAAGGTATGAAAAAATTCTTCCTGGGTGGATTCTTTGCCGGCAATGAACTGGATGTCATCAATCAGGAGGACATCAATGTTGCGGTAGCGATCCCGGAAGGCCGGGGTATTGTGCGTGCGGATGGCATTAATCAGGTCGTTGGTAAATTCTTCAGAGGAAACATATAACACTTGCATGCCGCGCTGACAAACTGCGTTGCCAATGGCATGCAGCAGGTGGGTTTTACCCAATCCCACGCCACCATAAAGGAACAACGGATTATAGGCATGGGCGGGATTTTCTGCCACCGCGAGGCAAGCGGCGTGCGCCATGCGGTTGCTGCTGCCAACCACAAAATTATCAAACACATAACGGGCATTGAACTGGGAACACGGACGTCCGGCATTGGTTTCTGGTTCAACCTCTTCAAGGGCTTCGGTTTCCTGATCATAATCCTTATGCCAGACAACGAAGCGAGCTTTTACCGGATGAACCAAAAAATTACTGAGCAATTTCTGGACGCTGTCTTGCAGCCGGCTTTCCAGCCAGTCACGGGCATATGCGTTTTGCACACCGATGGTCATGATATCACCATCAGCGCCGATCAGAGCAGCAGGTCGCACCCAGGTATCAAAGGCGGCTTTAGACATTTCGGTTTGCAGTTGTCCGAGGGTGGCTTCCCAAGCTTGTTGTGCGTTCATGCAGCGACCTCTCCTCAAAAGAAATGGCATCAGCACCGGATGCAGGCAACAGGGATACAAACCCACTGCCTTTCAGCAGTGGGACGAGCAGTTTCAATTTTAACATTTAACAATAATGGGCGTGCAAAGGGTCGTCAGACCCGGAAATTACTTACTAGGGCAATTGCCCCGACTGGATTGGTTTGATTCTAGCAGAAACAGTCCCTCCAAACAAGGCGAAAACCCTACGCCAGCTTAAAAGAATTCGAATATTTAAGATTGCCAACCTTAAAGAAACCCGGAAAGAAGGCGAACTACTTTAATGTTCGAAGGTTGAATCCTTTGCCACTAGTGCGGTTGCGCCTGATGAAATGCCGCCATATATGGCGGTATTGGGTTTATTAAGCCGCCCAGTGGCATATGTGGGCGGGCTTTCCAAAAATTTTAACGACTTGTTAACCAGCACCCGCGAAGATTCTTATACCGAATTGTGAATCTTGTTTCACAGGACGTTTCTGGGACACCCCAGCTGGGGTTGGGATGCCGGCGGTGGAATATTTTGGCCGGCGCACAAAAAGCGCTCCGGTGTGTTTGCCGGAGCGCCATCGCATTTTCCTGGGCTGAAATTACCGATGATGGGCCCGGAGAAATTCCAGGGGATCAATATAAAAGGACATGACTGCATTGTAATTATCACCCGGCCAGTGTCCCACATTGCTGACAATTGCCGGGTTGCGGGTCACATCAAAGTGCAGGTGATAATTATAGGGCGCATACTCGGTGATCAGTCCGATGATTTCGCCGCGCTTCACCCGTGCCCCGTTCTGGAAACGGAGACTGTAGAGATGCCCATAACGAATGTAAACCGGAGCTTCTCCAGGCACTTCATGCTCAATGAGTACCACACCCTTCCAGCCGCTGCTCAGGGAACCTGAATACCGAACCACGCCATCGGCGCAGGCATAAACGGGTTGATCCTTGTCTGCCAGGGCCCCGCCCATACGATTAAGGTCTGCTCCTGTGTGAATGGCATAGACCCCCGCGCGAAGTTTGTAGCGCGAGCCAAGCGTGTTGTAGTCAAACCACTCATCCAACCAGATGGGGAAGGGCTGCCCTCCGATGTAAATCACATTACCCGGAGCTCCCAGTACCGGATTTCGGCGGGCGGCTTCCGTGCCAACGGGGGCGTCAAATACCCCGACCAGATCACCTTCCTCATGAATGGGATCCGGTGTTGAAATGGGGATCCAACGAATGGCACCAAAAGCGATCTCGAATCCTTTGGGACGATTTGCTTCGTTAATGAAGGTTGTGTCCACCAGGTTTACCCGGCCACTGTCATCAAAGACCGGATCCAATTCAAAGATAATAACCAAAGGCTGGCCCGGGCCAGCCGTCCCGCTTAATTCCACCCATTGATTGCGATAAATGTTCTGGTTGATTACACATTTGATCTCGCTACGGACCGCAGTGGTGTGATCCACCACAAAGTACATCGCATCGCGGATGGTGGCGTGATTATCCGGTACAAAGATCTGGATCCGGTACCTACCGGGTGCGGTCAGAGATGGCATGTAGCTGGCCGCCACGGCCTGGCCATTGTAAGTGCTGCGTCGGTACCACATGGCATTGCCTTCGATATCACGAGAACGCGTCCAGCCCGCCTCAACCACAGCAGGGTCACCATAAGTGTAGACCTGGAACTGGTTGCTGGGGGTGGTGCTTGGAGCAACTGTTACCATCTCAGGATCAGGCATATAAAATTCCTCCGGGGTAATAGGGGAAAATGGTCCGCGGTGCAGACCCTGTATTGATTATAGACGGCTTAACTGCAGAGTCAAGCATGTAACGATCATTATTTGTAAA
>DAOQTN010000388.1:0-3329 GCA_035340555.1 Anaerolineaceae bacterium
TTCTTCCAGGAATTTTTGAGCGAATTTGACCACCTGCGCCATATTGCCCTGCTGCAGGGAACCCTGGGCTTTAGCTCAGAAGCCCGCCTGCTGCGGCAATTTGCCCAGGATAATCACGCCAAAACACCCTACAGTGAACACACGATCAACACCCCGCTGGCGACCCTGCTGGGACCGCGCAGTCTGTGTCTGATTGCGGCAGAAGAACGCTGAGCTTAAAGTTTTACGGTACAATTGAACCATGTTATCTGCCATTCAAAAGTTAATAAAATTTATGCGTCTGGAAATTGACCGCGGTTATGACAACCGTGCGGTCGTTGGGGGCCTGAACAAGGTGTTGCCCTGGTGGGAACCCGAAGCGCGCGCCTCAGGCATGGACTCCGGGCTGTTGGAACGGGTTGTTGAACAGCTGACCGCCTATCCCGGTTACTCCCCCGAAGATCGGGCCGCCTGCCTGACAGACCTCCTGGTCGAACTTGAGACCGCCTTGCCCACGGAAGCCGAAGCGCACCGCCCAGTCCGACCGGCAAGCGCCGAAGCCAGTCCGGTGCCGCCCCGACCGGAACGCAGCCGCCGCCCGGCGGCTGAACGCCCGGCAGGGGAACGCCCGACGGCCGAGCGTCCGACTGCGGAACGCCCGACGGCTGCGTCCATTGGATTGGATGCCCCGGTCACCGTGCTGCCGGGGGTGGGCCCCAAGTATGCCCAGACCATGAAGCAGTTGGGGCTGCAGACGCTGGGGGATTTATTGTATTATTTCCCCCGCCGTTACGATGATTACAGTCAGTTGAAAACCATCAACCGTCTGACCTACGGGGAAGAACTGACCATCATCGCGACCGTCCAGAGCGTGGCAACCCGGCCCCTGCGGGGTGGCCAGTCTTCCATGATTGAAGCCATTGTCAGCGATGGCACCGGTGCCATTCGCGTCACCTGGTTTAATCAACCCTGGATCG
This sequence comes from Anaerolineaceae bacterium, assembly GCA_035340555.1. GTDB lineage: Bacteria > Chloroflexota > Anaerolineae > Anaerolineales > Anaerolineaceae > JAGOFZ01. Next base: position 957 of record DAOQTN010000388.1, read on the forward strand.
CCAACCGGCTGAACCGCAACGACCAGATTGCCATTTCCGGCAAGGTGGACATGTACTTGGGGCGGTTGGTGATGAATAGTCCCGATTGGGAGCCCATCGAACAAAACAGCCTTAACACCAATCGCATTGTCCCGGTCTATCCCCTCACCGCCCATGTCACCCAAAAATGGCTGCGGCGACTGATGTATGATACCGTCACCTACTGGGCGGCCCGGTTGCCCGATTATCTGCCGGAGGACATCCGGCGGGAGGCCAATCTGCCCCCGCTGGGGACGGCCCTGATCCAGGCTCATTTCCCGGATTCGATGGACCGGCTGCGCGCCGGACGGGCCCGCCTGGCCTTTGATGAAATTTTTCTGCTGCAGTTGGGGGTTTTGCAGCAGAAACGCAACTGGCAGTCGGCGGCAGCCCGGGTTTTCGAGACGCCGGATGAATGGCTCTCCACCCAATTGGAACGACTGCCCTATCCGTTGACCGGCGCTCAGCAGCGCGCCCTGGCCCACGTCCGGGCCGATCTGGCTTCCGGACGCCCCATGAACCGGCTGCTCCAGGGGGATGTCGGTTCAGGCAAAACCGTGATTGCCGCCTTGGGGGCGGCCATGGTGGCCCGCACCGCTGCCCAGGCCGCCATCATGGCCCCCACCAGCATCCTGGCCGAGCAGCACTACCGCAACCTCAGCCGCATGCTGGCCGAGCCGGGGGAAAATGACAATGCCGCCTTGAAGCCTGAAGAAATCCGACTGCTGGTCGGCGATACCCCGGAGACTGAGAAGGCTGAAATCCGGACCGGCCTTGAAGCCGGACAAATCAAACTGATCATCGGTACCCATGCCCTGATTGAGGCGCCCATCAACTTCCAACAGTTGGAACTGGTGGTGATTGATGAGCAGCATCGCTTTGGCGTGGCTCAACGGGCCGCCCTGCGCGTCAAGGGCCAGACCCCGCACCTACTGGTGATGACCGCCACCCCCATCCCCCGCTCGCTGGCGCTCACCCTGTACGGCGATCTGGATCTGACCGTCATGGATGAAATGCCTGCCGGGCGCCAGCCGGTGGAAACCCATGTACTGCATCCGCTGGAGCGGGAACGGGCCTACCAGCTCATCCGCACCCAGGTGCAGCAGGGCCGCCAGGCTTTCATTATTTACCCCTTGATTGAAAAGGGAGAAAAAGAGGAGAGCCGGGCCGCGGTTGATGAACATGAACGGCTGCAAAGCACCATCTTCCCGCACCTGAAACTGGGGCTGCTGCATGGCCGCATGCGCCCGGATGAGAAGGAGGCCGTGATGGCCCGCTTCCGGGACGGTGAGTATCAGATCCTGGTCTCCACCACCGTGGTGGAGGTGGGCGTGGATGTGCCCAATGCCACGGTCATGTTGATCGAAGGCGCCAACCGCTTCGGTTTGGCACAGCTGCATCAGCTGCGCGGCCGGGTGGGTCGCGGCGGGGATCAGGCTTACTGTTTGTTGATCCCGGAAAACGAAAATGCAGTTGAAAATGAACGGCTGGCGGTCATGGCGGAGACCAATGACGGCTTTGTCCTGGCTGAACGCGATCTGGACCAGCGCGGTCCCGGCGATTTTCTGGGAACCCGCCAGGCCGGTTTTGCCCAACTGCGGATGGCCTCACTGACCGATGTCCACCTGATCGAAAAAGCCCGCGAACAAGCGGTAAAAATTTACGCGCGGGATCCGGACCTTTCTGCGCCTGAAAATGCCGCCCTGCAGCAATCTTTGCAGCGATTTTGGAACCCCGGAAAAGGCGATATCAGCTAAAATAGAGGCATATGATACGAGCTGTTTTTCCTGGTACATTTGATCCCATTCATTACGGCCACATGGATATCGCCCGGCGGGCGGCCCGGCTGTTTGATGAACTGGTGATTGCAGTTTATGACCGGCCACTGAAAAACCTGGTGTTTTCACCCGAGGAGCGGCTGAATCTCGTCCGGCAAGCCTTTGCCGCGGATCCCAAAATCCGGGTGGTGGGCTATCAGGGACTGACGGTGGCCTTCTGTCAACAGATTAATGCCCAGGTCATTGTGCGCGGTTTGCGGGTGTTTTCTGATTTTGAAACCGAGTTCCGCATGGCACTGGCCAATCACCGGTTGGTGCCGGAAATTGAGGTGATGGCATTGATCACCAATGAGGAACATACCTTTTTATCCTCCACCACCGTGCGAGAAATCGCCTCCCTGGGGGGGGATGTGAGCAGCATGGTGCCGCCCTTTGTAGCTGAGGCCCTGTACCAGCGCTTTGGCGAGATGGGCGAGAACCATCAGCACATGACATCTCTGCGGGATTAAGCCACCTGGCCCGATCCTTGCAACGATTTGTGGTGTGAGATCACCCGGAGGAAGAAATGGACATTCTG